>JACREQ010000088.1 GCA_016218155.1 Bacteroidia bacterium | reverse complement strand
AGCGAATGTTGGCGAATTAAATGAAACAGCAGTAATGAATACAGCAGATAACAGTAATTATGATAATTCTAACATTAAAACTGATAAAATAGTAGTACAGAACAACTTGAAGGAACAAGAACAAAATAATCAGCAAAATGCGAACTTTATTCACATTAACACTTCTGGATATGAATTATGTCATCATGCAGGAGTGCTTGTATTTAGTTCACTTCTTGACGGACTAAAACATTTATCAGAAAATGTAAAGTTGATAAAACAATGGATAGTTGGTATACTATTAGGTGCAATGAATATAGAACAGACAAAACTATTAGATTTTAATTCAGTAGAAGTAATAATAGGCAAAGTAATAAGGAGTCTTGAGACCCAACGAGAACGGCTGGTAAAGATGTCAGAAGAAGAACAGTTAAGGAACATGGTATTAAAATATAATGGAGAGATAGTAAAAATAGAGCAGGAGAAAGATTTTTATATTGACCCGCATATAAAACATTACACAGGAGTAAAGAAGCTACTCAAAGGATGGTGTCCTGGGATAAGATTTGCAGACACGATAATGAACCTGGATTTCATACACACCAAGGACGGGCATCCCGTATATGTTGAAGACAGTGATAATTTTAATGATGCACGAATACGTTTTAAACAGATACTTAAAAAATTTCGCAAAGTAGTAGGGATACCTGAAGAAAAAGTAATCACATACATAGCAGACAGGGGACTTTACAAAATAGAGTTATTTAATGAATTCATGAAAGAAGGGAGCAAACAACATTTTATAATATGGGAAAAGGGTTACAAAAAAGATAAATGGGAAGAAAAAACAGAAACAGAAGTAAGAGGAGAGTTTGAAATGTTCAGAGCACGTAACAGTGCTGATGATTTATTGAAGTACACATTTAAATATATTGACAGACGGTGGGATAAAGATAGCAAAATCAGGCAGATAATAGTAAGAGCAACAAATCCTAATGGGAATATGATAGAAGTATCTATATTAGCCAGTGATACAGAAAGGGATGTTGTAGAGATAATAAAATTGATGTTTAAAAGGTGGTTGCAGGAAAATGATTTCAAGTATTTAGACGAACATTTTGGAATCAATGAAATAACAAGCTACATGGCAAAGCCATATTGCAATGAGATGGCAACAAGTCTTGTAGATGTACAGATTAAGACAGGGGAATATAAGGCATTACAAATGAACATGGCAGATGTAAAAAAAAGATTATCAAAACTTTTACTACAAAAACATTTAAGTGATAAAGAAAAAGTAGACAGGGACAATAAAATAGAGCAATTAACGAAACAGTTAAAAGAGTACAAAGTACGACTTGAAAATACGCAAAAAGAAGTTTCACGACTTAATACAGTAATAAATGAAGGTTACTTTAGAATGACAACATCTACCAAGGCATTGATGGATGCAGTAAAAATAACTGCCCGTAATATGTTTTATGAGGGATTTAAGCCATTCAAACAGCTGTATAACAATTACCGGGACGACCATGTGATTTTTAGGAATTTAACCCGTGCATTAGGTGGTGTTTCTTTTGGAGAACAGGTAGTTGATGTTGTTCTATACCCTACTATGAATTACCAGGGTAAAACCAAAAAAGTAATAGAACAACTATTAGAAAACATAAATAAAACCCTTCCCAGTATGCCTGATGGTTCAAACAGAATCTTAAAATTTTCACTGGGACAAAAAGCGAGTAAACTTTTTAGTATATTACCGTTTTATAAAGGAGAATAGATAAAAAAATTATCCGAGTTGTACACGGGCTCTGCCCGAAATTTCAACCTTAATTGAGAGCATTTAATTGGCGATTTATCCATTTACCGCTTCCGTCTATATATATGAGTTCTGAACTTTTGCGGGTTAAACTCATTTACAAACACTGCGTGATGCTCTGGCATTTGCAGCGTTTTCAGAGTTGTTATTTCTGCTATAAGTTTGGCAGGT
>JACREQ010000087.1 GCA_016218155.1 Bacteroidia bacterium | reverse complement strand
CTGACAAGAAATTTAAACATATCTGGTTAGGAAAAAAGCCTTCTACCTTTTCTGATCTATTTGGATTAAATCAATTACCAGAACAATCGGATTATATAATAATTGTCGAAGGGTTAAAAGATACTATTACAGCCAATGCACATTGTATTCCAGCTATTGGAATAGATCATGCAGGGACGAAATTAAACAAGAAAGAATTAGAAACACTCCAAAAGAAATATTCACATATAGTATTATGTCTCGATAATGACGAAGCCGGAATAAATGCGAGTAATAAACTTAGTAAGGAATACCATTTACCTCAATTAATATTACCTAAAGAATTATTGGGAGAAAATGGAAAGGATATTTCAGATTATTTTCTTGATAATAATTCAGCAAATGATCTTGAACTGATAATTAAAAAAGCCATTCAACAACATACAGAATTAATTGCAAATTCTGAAAATGATAAGCTAAATCAGGTTCCTGAAATAAAAGATTCTAAAACCTCAAAATTTGAAAAAGTTGAACATCTCATTGACGAGGTCTTTACTTTAAGATATAATGAAGTCTCAAATGATATTGAATACAAGAAGAATGATTCTGAGGATAATTTCACAGTAATGAATGAAAACAATGTATACCGTTTTCTTCAGCACAATCATATTGAATTTTCAATGGCTAAACTTATGGCACTACTTAAATCGGACTTTGTTACTCGTTTCAATCCGTTTAAAAACTATTTTATTAATCTTTCTCCCTGGAATGAAATAAACGATCAGGATTACATTCATAAGCTCACAGAATACATTTCTGTGACAGATCAGGAAAGATTTGCCTTGCACTTTAAAAAAGCTCTTATACGAACTGTTGCTTGTTCAATTGATGATACAGTTATTAATAAGCAAGCTCTTATTCTTGTTCACGAAGAACAAAACAGCGGTAAGTCAACCTTTATTCGCTGGCTTTGTCCTAACATATTGCAACAATACATGGCAGAAAATATATCAACTGACAAAGATAGTTTGATTGCACTTTGTGAAAATTTTATAATCAATATGGACGAACTGGCTACTTTATCAAGAGCTGAAATTAACAGCCTAAAAAGTATGTTTAGTAAAGAGACCATTAAAATACGTAGACCTTACGACAAAAGCCCTACTTCAGCCTCAAGACGTGCCAGTTTCTTTGGATCAACTAATAAAGCAGAATTCTTAACAGATGAAACTGGAAGTGTCCGTTGGCTTTGTTTTGAATTGACAGGTAGAATAAATTGGGATTATAAAAAAGACTTGAGTGTTGACGATATTTGGAGACAAGCATATACTCTTTACAAGCAAGGCTTCAAATACGAGCTTACAGCTGATGAGATAAAGGTAAATGACGAAGCGAATCAACAATATCAAATTACCACTCCTGAAAT
>JACREQ010000086.1 GCA_016218155.1 Bacteroidia bacterium | reverse complement strand
CTTTATTTTGGTCTGTTATTGAAATCTGCGATGGTGTGCAGAAAAATAAACTAATAAGTGTAAAAAGTAATATTATTTTCATCGTTTTCAAATTGCTAGTTTTTTTTTGTATCGTCCTGAAAATGGTTGACAGTTTTTTGTTGTTATTTCTTATTCAAAGTTAACAAAAGATTTTCATCCAAAAACATGTTTTTGGATGAAAATCTTTTGTGCCATTTCTTTAATTCATATCGTCCTTTTTTATGTGCCTGTTCGGGGGTCATATAACCACAACTTATATGCAACCGCTTTGTATTATATATTTCTATTGCTTGCTTGATTACTCGCCTCACTGATTTTTCATCTCCTTTTATCCTGTCTATATCAAACTCATTTTTTAATATCCCATTCACTCGCTCGGCTACTGCATTTTCATATGGGTCATATTTGGTCGTCATACTTATGGCAATACCATTTGTTTCTAAAATCCCTGTATAATCAGGATCGCAATATTGCAAGCCCCGGTCTGAATGATGTAACAGGTCACGTTTCGGATATTGTCTATTCCTTATTGCCATATTTATCGCTTTTATCGCACTTACTGTTCGCAAATTATCGGCTAAGTGCCAGCCCATTATTTTCTTCGAATAATAATCGGTCGTTAAATACAAATACATCCGTCCAAAGTCTGTTGGGATATACGTTATATCACTTACAAATGCCTGCTCCGGCTTGATTATTACCTTGTCTTTTATCAAGTTCTTATGCTTTCGAAATTTATGATAGGAGTTCGTCGTTCGTGTATAATTACGCTTCTTCTTTACCTGAAGACCCTCATCTTTCATCAGCCGAAAAAACTTATCCCGTCCACACTTTACCCCTGCATTCTTAAACTTTGATGATATCGACAAATGAACTTTCCGACATCCACTGCGGGGCTGAACTTTCCGCTCTACCTGTACAAATCCAAGGATTATCTCCTTCTCCTCTGCTTCCTTTTTTTGCTGCTGCTTTTGCTTGTAATAGGCCTGCCTACTTATACCAAATTGCTCACTTAAATACCGCTTATTTATTTCCTTTTCGTATCTTTCAAAAAACGCAGAAACGGTTCCGGAAATAATTTTTTTTTACTTAGACCATAGTCCTTCTCTAATACAGCCATCGTCGTTTCCCAAATTACTTCTTTGGCCTCATACTCCTTCAGTCGGGCTCGTAATTCTTTTATCTCCTGTTGTGCTGATTTGCCTCCCATTTGTAATAACTTTTTTTCAAAATTACCTAATTTTTGAAACCATCGTTGTATCGAACTTCTTGATACATTGTGCAGCTTGGCTGCCTGATTCATCGAAATTTGACCATTCTCTATGGCCTCTATCATTTCCTTTTTCTTCGCGTAACTGATAATTGTGGCCTTCTTTCTTGGGGCCTGGTTTTCTTTTTTAAACATTTGTCTCCTCCTTTTTTTGGTTGATTTGCTGTCAACTTATTTCAGGACAAGACAAGTATTTACCTTGTTGCCAACGGGCCTCGAACAGGCACTAGCCGCCAACAAAAATACTTAATCTGCGCATAACCGGCAAACAGCCGGTTTAGCTTGTGTACAAATAGGCGGCTTGGGCTTGTTAGATGTTAGCTGATCGGTGCTTTTTCTTCTTTTGTCGTCTTCAAATTGTTGATTTCTATATCTCTCTGCAAAATATTCTTTTTTCTGTTTTCTCTCAAGAGAATAGAAATAATAAGTGAGGATATTTGTATTTCTGTATGATTAAATATTGACATAATACTCCCCTATAATTAATATTTTCTTAAATTCTGGATTATTATTTTGTCATGTGTAATAATGCTTCTGTCAATAATCCAAATTCAACCTATTATCTCGTCCGTGTTTATTGAGCTGGTCTCGCTCCAATATTTTTTTCGATTGTTATTTTGTCAATATGCTTGCAATTAATTGGATTCTGTTTCAATTGATTTTACTCTTTTTGCTCTTCTTAAATTTCGTTGATCCTCTCTCCTTTCTTTCCTGTATAAATCAATTTGTATTTGAATACAGAGTTTTTTAAACTGTGATTCCATGATTTCTCTTGTCCTGATTATTTTGTGAGTTTTTGATAGACTTGCTGGAAATCCGGGCATTTGAAACTCTTCTTTTTGGATTTCTATTCTCATATTTTTTCTTTTGAGAGTTTTCATTTTTCTCCCTCTTTAGCTTAGTAATTTTCTCCTGTTAGATTTCTTTAATTTATTTTGAAGTAAACCGTCAAATTCGTTGATCAGCTCATTAAATGCCCCCTCTGCTACTCAGCTCTCGTCGAGCGTTGTTAAAAAAAATGATTTGTGAGCGTTCAAGGATTTTTGTTGCTGCTGCGGAGCAAGTTTTTTTTGCTTATATTTTTTTAAGCAAAAAAAACTAAGCAATGAAAATTTTTGAAATGGAAAATCTGCCGGTGCGGCTGAGAAAACAACTCTTTGCTTTTTTGGGCGAGAGCCCGTGTTTAAAAAAGCAATGGGTTGTTGTGGAGCATTGGCTAAATCATTTTTTGTGGGTATGCTGCCTGTTAAAACTCAGCTCTCGATTTAAGTTTAAAATATTTTATTGGCTTCAGAATTATTGTCATTGTATGAATTTATTTTCTCAGTCTGATTATTTTATAAATCAATCGTGCGGGGGATTCATAATGTTAAATTAAATTTTACTAAAAAAATCTTAGCGTGCGGGGGCACTGGCAGCTAACGGTCGAGGGCTGGCGCATGTTTTTTTTACCTTAGACCTACCGCCATGCCCAGAGGGCTTGCGGGTTTTAATAGAAAAAAAATTGCGCTACGCCCTTTGTTAGCAGGCGTTGATTTTTTATTCATTACATAGAATTTTATTTACAAAATCAATCCATTCATATTTTGAAATTGTACTATCAATATAAAAATCAGGTTGAATACCTTTATCATCAATTGTAAATTCTGGAATTCGTTTACTTT
Source organism: Bacteroidia bacterium (assembly GCA_016218155.1). Classification (NCBI taxonomy): domain Bacteria; kingdom Pseudomonadati; phylum Bacteroidota; class Bacteroidia; species Bacteroidia bacterium. The sequence continues at coordinate 1,529 of JACREQ010000086.1, read as the reverse complement.
TTGAAATGCTATAACCGAGTTTAATGTCCTTACATGGGGAGTCAATAAAATACATATTTGAGATATCCAAAACCCCCATTGTAGTTGACCCAAATAATTTTACTTTTTTGCTTTGTTTTGCTGCAAGGAGAAATTGCTCAGTTGTGCTGCCATTTCCTTCGTTTATAATTATTCCCACATTTTTAGGAAATTGATAGATTGTATCTGACTTATAAATTGAAACGAATGAACTGTCAAGGTTTACAAATTCACCTAAATGTTTATTTAGCTTTTCAAGACCTTCTTTCGCCCATTTCTTCTCATTTTCTGGAAAATCATTATTATTAATAAAGTCTTCCATTCTTTTATTATTTAGAGGAGTGGAAAAATATTCAGCACCAACTTCTCTGATTGGATTAGTGTAGATTAATGGTAATATATTAGCATAACTATAATCACTACCTCCTCCATTGTATCGCAAATCAATAATTAAATTCTCAGTATTTGTTATTACCCGAAGATTAGCAGATATGATACTATCAATATTTTTTTTTGCGTACATTTCAAATGATGGAATACGAAGAAGAACAGTTTTTTCATTTAATTTTTCAACTATAGGTATATCTGTAGTTAAAAGCTTAAAATACAAATCTATTGATTGGTCAGGTGTAAATATAGGTTTTAATCTTTTTAATGTAATCCAATCCATTTGTAAATAATTATTTCCTAGCAATTTTACATCTTTTAATTCTTTAGCTGAATGATCCTGCATATAATATGTTGCAGTCAATTTTCCATTTGTATTTTTAACTCTTAGCTTAATTTGGTCTTTTGACCAATATATTTCATCTGCTTCAATAATAAATCCGATATACTCATCATTTACTTTTTTAATACCTAATGTATATGGCGGAGATGACCAAATACCTTCAATTCCTGGTTCTGTTAATTTTGATATATAAGCATTAAATTCTTTTTCCTGATATGTGTATTTCTCCCAATTTTTAAATTGGTCAAGTATCTTTTCTTTATCAATTTGTTTAGGACTATTTTTAGAATCTATGCCCAACCATAAATGTCCTTTACGAAAAAAAGTCAACCAGTTGGAAAGAACTACAACACATTCTTCTTTAGTTTTAATTGTCTTGATTCTACCAATAAAACCATCGGTATATCTTTTATATTCTGTTTCTCCTTTTTGACTTATCGCATATGTGAATCCTGCATCATTCTTTTCAATAGTCTCTTTTAGCCAAAGAAATATATCGGAACAATTACAGTTTTGACTGTAAGCAAAATTTGTCGATAGTAGAACCAAAATTATTATAACTCTTTTTATCATTTTATCTTTTTATTATGATCGTCGTTTCTTCAATGCCTGCTAACGAGCCTTGCGTTGGCACCGTTCATTTTGCCCTTAGACCTACGCGTATAGCATAAAATTTTGGATTAGCATTTAATGTCCATTTTTGCGTATATCCAAAATTTTGTGCTTAGCGTTTAAATATCAAAAGAATGGTGCTACACGCAATGTTAGAGCTTCGATGCTT
>JACREQ010000085.1 GCA_016218155.1 Bacteroidia bacterium | reverse complement strand
TACACATGGTATTAGCTTCTTCTACAAGACCTCTGAGAGTTTCAGGGTTTGCGAATCTTGAGTTAGTTGGGTTGAATTTTCCTTTTATAATCTCCTCGTACAGCTTAATATGTATTCTTTCAAATAACTTATCAGGCATATAAATTCTTTTTTCATAGTTTTATTAATCTTTGGTTTTTAATGTAGTATAAACTGATATTTGATTCTAATTATTGCTTACAAATCGCCTGAAAGGCAAATCATAAGAGTTACCCCATAGTTCAACTTGAGATTAATTATTGATATTCAATTTAATAAATTCAATATTATAAATATGTTAAAAATTTGATCTGTAGATTGTACTTTAATTCCACCGATTAAAACATCTTTCGCAATTCAAAAATTTCATTTTGAATTTATGTGTTTGTTCATTATCTTTGTTCTAATAAATAAAGAACGTTCTTTTTGAGTATGAAAATGTGTCATGAAAATCAGCTGGTTTAAGGGCTGGTTAAGGTTTATTCAAATTATATAACAAATTTATAAATAAGCACTTATAAATGTAACAAAAGTCCCTGCGGGACAACAGAAAGAAAACATTAATCCCTGTATATTAAAAACATACAGGGATTTTTTCTTACTCCATATCTCTCCTGTATTTTAACTGGTTGGCGTAATCTCTGCCAATTTTATTGCCATAATCTTCGTAAGCTTTTTTTGCCCACATTAACGCAAGATCAGTTTTGCCAAGCACTTCGCATGAAACTGCCATATTTACGCAAGCTCTGCCTGCGTTTTTTCTTTTTGTAGTTTTTGTTAATTCTGTCCAAATTTCGGCAGCACCACTCCAGTTAGCAACTTCCGATTTTCTGAAAGCAGCCAGAAATTGTTGTTTTGCCGAACCTTTTCCGCGTTTATACATATCTCTTCTAACAAAATAATATCCGGGTAAAAAACGCTGAATATATTCTTCACCGGCAGCATAGGCAGATTTAGGCAAAGCATCCATTGGAGGCAAATTAAAAGAAGGACCGGTAGCATCAAGAACAAGGTTAGCAATTGTCTGATATTGGTCAACAACTGTTTTGCTGGATGGATCATACATTCTCCAGTTACTGATAATGTTCATTTTTATCTGTTTTGTAGGAGTAGGAACATTGGTTGCCGCAGAAATTACTGCGTTTACCGAGTTTGTTACAGTTGTTAAAACTATATCCGAGTTTGAATCAAAATTTTCTAGCACCAGTAAAGCATCAGTTTTAGTAGAATCACAAATATGCTTAACCATATTCCAATCCATTAATGGAGGTAAATCGCGGGTTCCATTTCCATAAAATTTTCGGGTGACAGGAACTACACTTATATTTCTCCAGCCATTTAGCCTTTCAACCACACCTTTTAAACATTCTTCGGAAGCTAATTTATCGGGACCGGCAATTTCTCCGGTTACTATAGATTCAACAACCTGATTATTTCTATCGCCTTTTTTAATTAATGATCTGTTAACTATTGCAATGTTTTTTATGTTTTCGGGTAAATAAACTGCAGGAGGTGTAGGATATTTTAAACTAACATAACCCCATTTATTACAACCTGACAGCAAAATTATTGCAGCTAATAAAACAAGTAATTCTTTTTTCATTTTAATCTTTTCGGTTAAACAAATTTAGTAATTCTTATATTTTTTTCTTACAAAAATTTTACCGTTTAAATTCTTATTAAAAAATTGCGTTATTTTGAATGAAAATTTTAAGAAGAAATGAGTGCCCTGTTTAAAAAATATAATTTTGTTTTTATTCTGACAATTACTGTTTTCTGTTTTCTTTTAACAAGTTGCAAGAAACAGATACCCGATATCCCCGAAAATGTTTTATGTAATGGAAACGGCCAAACCAATTACTTTCCTTTGGCAATAGGTAATAAATGGAGTTATATAGAAAACGGAAGTGCCGAGTCATTCGAAGAAATAATTGGTACATCAACATATAACAATAAAAATTATTTTAATTTAAAGTTTACACAACAATCTACAATACACCATCTCTTTTTAAGAATGGCACCTAACGGAGATATTTATTCCTATTATTCCGATTCGTTAGAATTTTTGTTTATTCCTGCCAACCCTGCTATCGGTCAGGTAATTTGCACCTATCCTATTGATACTAATATTTCATCTAGAGTTGTAATGGCAATAAACGAAAAATGTGAAATAGGTGGTTGCATATATTTTGGGGTTTTAAAAATTCAGGATTATAATCAAGGCGGAACAGCCTACACTACATATTATTATAAAAAAGGACTTGGACTTGTTCAGGCAGTTAACTGGGGATCGCGACAACTTGATGATGTTGTCTTAAATTAATTTCTTTTATACATTTTCTTTTTGCAAGAATAAAACTTCATTTGCATTTTACGAGTTCAGGCAATTGCCTTTGCAGGGCAAAACAAGAATAGTTATATTTGCTTCATGAAACTCTGTATAGCCGAAAAGCCAAGTGTTGCAAAAGAAATTGCCCGTATTTTAGGAGCAAATAGCAGAAAAGACGGTTATTTTGAAGGTAACGGGTATCAGGTTAGCTGGACTTTTGGTCACCTTTGTACTTTAAAAAATCCTGATGACTATGCCGACCAGTGGAAAGCATGGAGAATGGAATATTTGCCAATGATCCCTCCACGATTTGGCATAAAATTAATTGATAATCAGGGAGTAGAAAAACAATTTAACACAATACAAAAATTAGTAGAAAGCTGTGAAGAAGTAATAAATTGTGGTGATGCCGGCATTGAGGGTGAGCTAATTCAACGCTGGGTTTTATCAAAAGCAAATTGCACAAAACCACTAAAACGTCTTTGGATTTCGTCGCTTACCGACGAAGCAATTAAAGAAGGATTTGAAAAACTTAAGCCCGGAGAAGATTTCGATTTATTATATGCTGCAGGAAATGCACGAGCAATTGGAGACTGGCTTTTGGGCATGAATGCCAGCAGGTTATACACTTTAAAATTTGCAAATGGTAAGGGTGTTTTGTCTATAGGAAGAGTTCAAACCCCAACACTGGCTTTGATTGTAAACAGATATAACGAGATTCAGAATTTTAAATCTGAAACTTTCTGGGAGTTAAAAACAACTTATAGAAATGTTTTATTTAATTCAACCAAAGGACGTTTCGACTCAAAAGAAGATGTTTCGAAAATTATTGAAGAAATAAAAATCAAAGATTTTGAGATTACTTCGTTTACAAAGAAAAAAGGCGAAGAGCATCCTCCAAAACTTTTTGATTTAACTTCGCTTCAGGTTGAATGCAATAAAAAATTCAGCTTCACTGCCGACGATACATTAAAGCATATTCAAAAACTTTACGAACGAAAATTAGTAACCTATCCAAGAGTAGACACAAGTTATTTGCCTAATGATGTTTATCCAAAGATTAAGGATATTCTGAAAAAAATGAAGCCTTATGCAAATTTCACAGAACCATTATTAGACAAGCCCATACGCAAAAGCAAAAAAGTTTTCGACGATAAAAAAATTACAGATCACCACGCAATAATTCCAACCGGGGAAAATCCTGCAGGGCTAATTCACGAAGAAAAACAAGTTTATGATACTATTGCAAGGCGTTTTATCGCAGCATTTTATCCGGATTGTATTGTCTCTAACACAACCGTTTTAGGTCAAGTTGAAGACTTCGAATTTAAAGCAACCGGCAAAATAATTATGGAAGATGGCTGGCGTGTTTTATATCCCAAGAAAGAAAAAGACGAAGATGCTACAGAAGATGATGGTCAGATAATGCCAACTTTTGAGAAAGGTGAAAAAGGTCCGCACGAACCAGATATACTTGAAAAGCAAACCCAACCACCAAAATTATTTACCGAAGCAACTTTGTTAAGAGCTATGGAAACAGCAGGCAAACAAGTTGATGATGAAGAACTTCGCGACCTGATGAAAGAAAATGGTATCGGTCGCCCTTCTACACGAGCCAATATTATCGAAACTCTTTTCAAGCGCAAATATGTTAGCCGTCAGAATAAAAATTTATTGCCTAGTATCACCGGCATTCAACTAATACAATCTATTCAGAATGAGCTATTAAAATCGGTTGAACTTACAGGAATCTGGGAGAAAAAACTTCGTCAGATTGAACGAGGAGAATACGAAGTAAAAGTCTTTCTTGACGAAATGAAGAAAATGGTAACCGATTTAGTAATTGAAGTAAAAAGAGAAAGTCGTAAAACTATTGTCATTGAAGAAGAAAAAGTAGAAGTAAAACCAGACAAAGAAAATAAGTCGAAAACAAAAAATGAAGAAAACTCCGACCAAAATGTTATTTGTCCAAAATGTAAAAAAGGTCAGATAATAAAAGGTAATACTGCTTATGGTTGTGCAGAATACAAATCGGGTTGCGATTTTAAAATTGAATTTACAATATTTGAAAAAAAGTTAAACGAAAAACAAATTTTTACTCTTATTGGCAAAGGTAAATCACCAAGCATTAAAGGCTTTACGGTTAATGATAAAAAAGCTGATGGCTACCTGGAATTTGATGAGAGTTTTAAACCCAGATTTGTTGCTGATAAGGGAGAGAAAAAAGAAAAAAAGGTAAAAGAGAAAAAGCCATTTATCTGTCCCAAATGCGGTAAGGGACAAATGCTTAAAGGAAACTCTGCGTTTGGCTGCAGCCGTTTTCGTGAAGACTGTAAATTTGTAGTAACATTCGAAACGCTTCAGAAAGAGCATAATGCAAGTGAACTTACTACCAAAATTCTAAAAGTAATTGCATCACAGCAAAATTAAAATTATGGAGAACATAAATTCAGAAAACGTTTTAAGCTTTTATAATTCAATAAGTAAACAGTATTCTGAATCGGTAAAACGATGTGTACCATTTTATGAAGAAATGCTAGAATCAGTTTTAATGTTTTTACCAGAAAACATTAAACCAAAAAACATTTTAGAATTAGGAAGCGGAACCGGTAATCTTACAAAATTAATTATCGAAAAATTCCCTTCTTCAAATATTACAGCTGTTGATATTTCACAAGAATGCATTGAGGAATGTAAATCGCTGATAAATTTTCCGGTTAACTATGTAAAAGCAGATTTCAAGGAAATTAATTTTGCCGACAACAGTTTTGATTTAGTTGTTTCAAGCATTTCTATACATCATATTAATGATATTGAAAAACAAAAATTATTCAGCAAATTATTTAAATATCAGGCAACTGGCGGAATAATTACATTTTGTGATCAATTTAGTGCCGAAACAAAAGAGATTTATTTGAAATATATTTCCGAATGGAAAAAATATGCATTCAACCAGGGTTCCAATGACGATGAATGGAATATGTGGATGCAACATCAAACAGATCATGATTATCATTCTACATTAGAAAACCACACCAATTGGCTAAAACAAGCCGGCTACAAAAATGTTGACTGCACAAAACGGCATTTATTGTGGACCACAGTTTTTGCAATGAAATTATAAGAATTACTAAAGTTCAATAAAAATTTGTCATTCTGAACATAGTGAAGAACTTTCTCACCGAAGGTAATCTATATTAAAAAAAGACACTTCGACTACGCTCAGTGTGACATTGGGGTTATAAGTAAAAGGCAATATAATAAGCCTGTTTAGCGGAGATCGAACTCATGGTTTATTATTCTCCCTTAATTTTTAAGACACTAAACATTTAGTCTCAGTTTTTCCGTAAATTTGTATTAAATCAATTCGTCTATGAAACAAATTATATTTTTATTGTGTATCGCAACTTTAAGCATTACACAAACATTTTCGCAAAGTCGCCCACACGATGCTTATTATAATGAAGAACAAACATATTTTATTAATCTACTGCCTTCACCTTATGGCTTAGTAATGACAAATAATTACGCATCTGCAATTTATCTTTTGAAAGATGGAAAATTAAATGCCCTAGTAACAGCGCCAGGCTGTGGTCGTTTTATAAAGTTAACACCCGACAAACAAAATATACTTTTCAAATTTATCGGAGAAGATGGCAAACAAACTCCCTCAGTTCTTAATTTATCAAGTGGCAATGTTACACCACTATGCAAACCACAACAATTCTGCTCTCAGCCAGTTATCTCAAAAAATGGAATGACAGGTTACAGTACTCCAGAAGCGTTTTATTTACAATCTGCTAACGAAACAAAAACAATAGATTTAACAAATTATACAAATTATTTAGCACTCTCTAGCGATGGTAATTTTCTTGTTACAAATGACAATAACGACCAATTATTCTTAACAGATTTAGCAACTTCCAAATCTCAACAAATTACAGATAATAATAGCGGTTATGTATACCCATCTTTCTCACCCGATGATAAACTTATAGTATTTTCGAGTCTTTCCGGAGATTTATTTATTCAGAATATTTCTGACAAAAAAACAATATTAGTAGGCAGAGGAGGATATTTACAGTGGATAAACAAAAATGAATTTTTCTATACCTCTTATAATGAACTCGGAAACTCATACATTAACTATGCAAAAATTTCTGCAAATTTTAACATCGTTCAATATAAGTTAAACACGTTGCCAGGAGCTATGTTTGCTTCCGTCTTAGGAAACGATGTTTATTACACAACTCAGGGAACGAGAAATATTTACCATTCTACACTTGCTAAAGCTATTAGCAATCATATAGCTCCAGATCTGATTTATTCTAAAGAATCACCATTAGATTTAACATTTTACACAAATAATTATTCTGCAAAGGCAGTTGTAAAAGTTCCTGGAACAGTGCCTTATGTTAATCAGGTTTACGATACTCCAACCTGGCACGAAGGCTGGGGATCATGCGCTCCCACAACATCTGCAATGGCATTTGCTTATTATAATAGGCTTCCTCCCTGGCCTGTAATGGTTGATCACGGACAAAGCTGGGATCCACATATTAACAATTACGGTTCTTATGTTGCCGATCGATACAGGTTTAACGAAATTTATTATCAGGAAACTGCCGATGCCTACGGAACAACCGCTTATGGTGGTTACGGTTATATGTGGACAAGCCCTTATAGTCCAAACGCAAGAATGAAAGCATATATTGAAAATCATTATATGACTTCAAATCAACTTTGGACAACATCGTGTACATATGCTAATAGCATTACAGAAATTGATGCAGGTTTTGTTCATCCAATATGCAATTACCTAACAACATCAGGGCATTTGATTTTAACTACCGGCTATTTATCTACACAACACACATTAATCTTTAATGACCCATACGGAAATAAAAATTTACCTGGTTATCCAAATAACAACGGGTACGATTCTTATTATGATTGGCCCGGATATAGTAACGGCTATCAAAACCTTGATGCTTCGGGAACACATGGTGGAGTTGCCTGGACCGTTAAAGCAAGAACAACAGAGCCTGTTTATAACGACACAATAATTGATAATGTAGATTATAATCATGGATTTTACATGAACAATTCGTTAAACGGATCTATTCAACGATATTACAGAGATTATAATGTTGGCTATAACGGTCATATGTGGTGGACAGGCTCAATGGCAACATCTCCTGACATTTGTTATGTAACATGGGGACCAAATTTACCACAGGCAGGAAAATATAAAGTAGAGGTTTTTATTCCCTCAAATGGTGCAACGGCAGTTGGTGCACGTTATCATATTCATTCAGAAACCGGTGATTCTGTTGTTGTTGTTAACCAATCTTTATATTCAGATCAGTGGGTTGAATTGGGAATTTTTCCTTTTCATGCGGGACAGGGAAACTATGTTTATCTGGGCGACTCAACCGGAGTTGATGGCGAAATGGTTGCATTTGATGCAATGCGATGGTCCTATTATCCAGAGGCTGTTGCAAATTTCACTTCATCAAATCACCAGATTTGCACTGGTGAAAACATTGATTTTACTAATAACAGTGTTCATGCAGGAACTTATAGCTGGTTACTGCCAGGCAGTGATTTAAATTCTTCAGCATTAACAAACCCTACAGCAGTTTATAACACTCCAGGAACATATGACGTTACATTAATTGCATATGGTATAAATGGAAATGATACGGTTTTTATGCCAGATTATGTTGTTGTAAATACTCGTCCCGATGCACAATTTTCATCGCTAACTACAACAATTCAACTTCCAACTGCTTTTGCACTATTTACTAACAATTCGCAAAATGCAACGAATTACTTGTGGAGTTTTGGTGATGGCGGAAATTCTACCGACCAAAATCCGTATCATGTGTATACTGCAAGTGGCAATTACTCCGTTACATTAGTTGCATCAAATGGGCTTTGTCCAAATGACACATTGACTTTAAATAATTACATAACAGTATTAAATGCATCAGGGATTAATGCCATAACAAATTCCCCTATATATTTAACACAACACGAGAATGTATTAACTATTCATTCCGGAAATAGAATTTATGAAAATACTTTAGTGCAAATAGCAGATGAATCAGGTCGTATATTATGGTCGCAGAATATTGACAAGCTATATGAAAACAAAAACATTACCCTTCCTGATTTGTCTGGAATAAATATCGTTAGCTTATTTTCGGGAAAAGAACTAGTTTGCAAATTAAAATGGGTGTCAAAAAATTAATATCTTAACATTTTACAAAATTAACATGGAGGCAAAGATTGAAAAATATTTAAATTCAAATATTAAAGATTTAATTAACGAATTTGATGGTATTCAGCAGGCATTAGATAAATTTGAAATAGGCTGTGCTCCCTGTAGTTTAGGCACATGTAAACTAAAAGATGTTGTTGGAATTCATAATTTAAATGCCGAAAATGAAAAAAAATTGATAACACAAATTTTTTAAATAATTTATCCCGGCGAAACCTTTGAAATTCCGAGAATTGCACAAGAGAAAAAAAGCACAGGTAATACAATGTCGCCACCATTAAGAATGTTGGTAAATGAACATATTCTTATTAAGAGAGTACTTGCAATAGCACCAAGAGTTGCAGAAGTATTAGATTTATCAATAGCCGAACACAAGCAACTAATAAAAGACATTGCAGATTTTATTCGCATTTATGCCGATAAATATCACCATTCAAAAGAGGAAGATATATTATTTCAATATTTTGATTCTTCTTTGGATATAATTAAAGTTATGATTAGTGACCATGTTCAATCAAGAACTTATGTTGCCGAAATGCTTAATGCAGTTGAAACCGGAAACACTTTAATTGCAAAAAATAATTTAATGAATTATTGCAATTTGTTAACTGAGCATATTCAAAAGGAAGATACTATACTTTACCCTTGGATGGATAATAACCTTGACACAAAACAGGTAGGTAAAATGTATTCCGAGTTTTTAAATATAAACAACTCTAAACCTGAGGTTCAAGGAAAATACGAACTGCTTGTGAATAGCCTGGAATCCGTTTTTTAAATTTGGTAACCTCTTACTTGCCGGAAGCGAACGAATGCCAGAATGCCTAATTCTCAAAACACTTTTAAGATTTAAAATACTTTTTCTGCATTCCATATAAAAAATTACGCAAAACCTGATCTTTGCAAAGTCTGTATTGTTCCTGATTTGGATTGCGGAAAAAAGCACTTAATTCGTGTTTGCTTATTCGTAAATCTGCTAGTTTAAGGATTTCTAAAATATCTTCGTCTTTTAAATTTAATGCAATTTTTAATTTTCTAAGTATAATGTTATTATTCAATCTTTTTTCCGGTTCGGGCTGTGGACCTTCTTTTTTTCCGCGTTTCTCATTTATAAATCCATTTAAAAAAATCGCCATATCGATATCTATAAGCTCCTTATAAGCAGGATCATCCTCCTTTTTTAACCAATCACTAATTTGTGCTCGTGTAACCTGCTGGTCAGCTAAAGCAAAAATTTCAATCATCTTAGTATCGTTAAAATTGAATGTATAACGAATACGTCGCATTATGTCATTATTATTCATGTTTCTTTTCTATAACAATTTATCCTATTAACCTCATATCGTTTTCATAGTCGTGCTGTAAATCTTCGTGAAGAACAGATAATGCTTTTCTTATTTTTTGAACCTGACGTATATAAATATTTGCAAGTGCAGTGCTTTTATTTATATCAATTCCTGATTTTTTTAATTTCTTACAGAAGTGAATAAGCAGCTCAACCTCTGTTTGTTTTAGTCCCGAATATTTAATTTGTTTATTGGTAAATCTTAAAATTTTTCGAAGGCTTTTTTTTGCAAAATATATATTGCTTTTATTTATTTCTGTATATTGTTTATCAATTTCTTCTTTAACAGCATTTATATAACTTTCTTCGTCGCTTGCTTCAAATAGCAGATAATTTAACAACTCCTTGTTCTCCTTTTTATACTTTGCTACACGTAAACAAATCTTCAGCACTTCCTTTTCGTCAAGTGAATATAATTCCTTTTTTATTTCGCTTATAGAAGCTGTTTTCATTTGTTTACAAAGTTTTGCAAGATAAAGATACGAAAAATCAAAATAAGAAATAAAGATAAACTTGCACTTAAAATACTAAATGCTTAAAATTGTGAAAGAAAAAAATAAAATTATGATTATAGATTTCCGTTCAGATACATTTACCAAACCCACTGCAGCAATGCTAAATGCAATGTTTAACGCAGAAGTGGGTGATGATGTTTTTTGTGAAGATCCAACAGTAAACAGACTTGAAGAATTAGCTGCTGTAAAATTTGGAATGGAAGCAGCATTATATTGTCCTAGTGGAACAATGAGTAACCAAATTGGTATTAAATGCCATACACAGCCAGGCAACGAAGTTATTTGCGAAAAATTAAGCCATGTTTATATTTACGAAGGTGGCGGAATAGCATTTAACTCTGGATGTCAGGTTCATGCAATTGATGGAATAAGAGGACAGATTACTGCAGAACAAATTAAAGCAGCTATTAATCCTGACGATGTTCATAAGCCAAAAACAAGTCTGGTGAGCCTTGAAAATACCGGAAATCGTGGTGGTGGAAGTTGTTATGAAATGTCCGAGATTCTTAAAATAAGAGCTTTATGCAACGAGAATGACATTAAACTGCATCTGGATGGGGCAAGGCTTTGGAATGCTTTGGTAGCAAAAGGTGAATCGCCTTTACAATACGGAAAAATATTCGACAGTATTTCGGTTTGCTTAAGCAAAGGACTTGGTGCACCAATTGGCAGCATATTGTTAGGAAAAAAAGAGTTTATAAAACAGGCACGACGAATTCGTAAAGTTTTTGGTGGAGGAATGCGACAAGCTGGCTATATTGCAGCTGCAGGAATTTTTGCACTTGAAAATAATATTGAAAGATTGGCAGAAGATCATAAACACGCTAAACTTTTAGCAGAAGAGTTTTATAAAAAAGATTTCATTGGTAACATTATGCCAGTAGAAACAAATATTATAATTCTTGAAGTAAAAGAGAAATATAATGCTGCCTCACTTCAAGCAAAATTAAAGGAAAACAATATACTTTGTTTGCCAATTTCTGAAACTAAAATAAGATTAATTACACATTTGGATATAAGCCCTGAAATGATTGACAAGACAATTGAGGTAATTAGGAAACTTTAACTCCTAGCTGTCATTCAGAATGACAAAGAGTATTCTAAAAAACCCTTCGACAAGATCAGGGCAATAGTTCAGAATGACGTTAAATTGTTAACCCCTCCCCTCGACCAATCTTAAAAATTCTTTTGGAACGGGTGATTCAAAGCGCATAATGTTATTTGTTACAGGATGCAAAAACTCAATAACCTTTGCGTGCAAACCTAAGCGACCAAGAGGATTTCGCAACGCTCCATATTTTCTATCGCCAACAACAGGAAACCCTAAATCGTTAAAATGTACGCGAATCTGGTTTTTTCTTCCTGTTTCAAGTTGCACATTTAAAAGCGAATATCGTTGATTTTTTATTATTAGTTTATAATGAGTTATTGCTTCTTGTGCATCTTCCGAAGGAGCATCTTGCGAATACATTTGAAACGCTTTGTTTTCTTTTAACCATGAAGTCATCGTGCCTTCATTATCTTCAACTTCACCTTCTACAACAACAGCATATGTTCGCTCTTTGACCATTTCCTGCCAGTTTTCCTGTAAAGTAAGTTTAACTTCTTCGCTTTTGGCAAATATCATAACACCTGACGTTTCTCTGTCCAAACGATGTACAACAAATATTCTTGCTCTTGGATTTGTTCTTTTAACAAATTCTGAAAGAAAACCATAAGCTGTTCGTTCTTTCTCTCTGTCTGTTGCAATAGAGAGCAAACCAGCTTCTTTGTCGATTACAATAATTGCATTGTCTTCATATAAAATTTTAAGTCCCGGAAGTTGTGTGTTATTTTGTGCGGTTATCCACGTTACCGTAACAACGTTCCCAACTTCAAGAGGAAAATTAAAATAAGTAACCGTTTTATTATTAACTGCTACTTTTTTATGTTCTAGCCACGATTTAACTTTATTACTTCCCTTTCCAGGAAATTGTTTTCGCAAAAACTTAATCAACAAATCGGGTTCTTTTATTTCAAACCGCGATTGTTTTGGTTTTAATGAAAGTGAGTTGCTATCGTTTTCTTGTGGTTTCAATTTTTGAAACTGTTTTTTCTTGTCATTCAGAGCGCAGCGAAGAACTTTCTCACCGAAGGTAATCTGGTTATTGATGCTTCACTCCGCTGTAGCGGAGTTCTGCATGACAAAATGATTTGTTTATGAACGTCTATTTCCTCTGAACGGTCTGTCGTTTCTTGGTTTTCTTGGTCCTTCGCTTCTTCTTTCACCTCTGTTACCACCACCACCAATATGCTGATCAGACTCACGGGCAACTTCAATAATTAATTCACGATTATTAATGCGTTGTCCTTCAAAAGATTTTAAAACCTGATTAACAGAAGTTGAATCAACACCAAATAATGTAAAATATGGTCTTATTTCAGCTCTACCAATCGCAATACTTCTGTCTTGTGTAAAATTATTTACCATTCCGATAAGTTCTCTGACTTCTAATCCATCAGCCGAACCCATATTTACGCGTAAAACAGTAAAAGCAGCAGCTTCACGAATTTGTGCTTTATCTCTTCTGTCACCTCTTTCGCTTCTTTCTCTTCTCTCGTTGCGATCACCTCTTTCGTTTCTATCAGGTCTTTCTCTTCTTTCGTCGTGACTTCTTCTTGCTTCAAGATTTAAATCCGGTGCTTTTTTATAGTATTCTAAAAAGCGATTAAACTCTAAAGAAACAAAACGTTTGATAATTTCCTCTTTTTCTAAATGCGCTAATTTTTCATACAACGCAGGTAAGAATATTGAGATTTCATCCTCGTTTACATCAACATTTTCCATTTTGTCAATCATGTTGAATAATTGCTTCTTGCAAATATCCTTTCCTCCTGGAATTTGTTTTGTTTCAAATTTGCGGTTAATCATTTTCTCGATATGTTGCAATCTGAACTTCTCTTTAACGTGAGTTAAAGAAATTGAAATTCCTGTTTTACCAGCTCTTCCAGTTCTTCCACTTCTGTGTGTGTATATCTCGTTATCGTCAGGAAGATTATAATTAATTACGTGAGTAATGTTGTCAACATCAAGTCCACGGGCAGCAACATCAGTAGCAACAAGTATCTGTAAATTTTTTGATCTGAAACGTTGCATTGCATAATCGCGCTGTGTTTGCGAAAGATCACCATGTAACGCATCTGCATTATAACCGTCTTTCATAAGTTTTTCTGCAATTTCCGCAGTTTCTAAACGTGTTCTGCAAAAAATAATTCCATAAATCTCAGGATAATAATCTACTATCCTTTTTAACACTAAATATCTGTCTTTTGCATTAATTACATATGCATGGTGACTCACATTTTCTGATCCCGAATTCTTTTTTCCTATTGTAATATTTACAGGAGTCTTCATGTAATTTTTTGCAATAGCAGCTACTTCATTCGACATTGTTGCAGAAAAAAGTAATGTTCTGCGTTCTGCAGGAACTTTTTCCAAAATCAAATTAAGGTCTTCGGTAAAACCCATATTTAGCATTTCATCAGCTTCATCTAAAACAACAGTCTGAACGTTAGAAAGAAAAACTCTTTTTCTTCTGATTAAATCGTTCATTCTTCCTGGTGTTGCAACAATTACATGTGCTCCGGTCTTTAACTGCGAAATCTGATTTTCTATACTTGCTCCGCCATAAACCGCGGTAACTCTTAAGCCTGTTAAATACTTTCCATAAGACATTAAATCTTTGGTAATTTGTATACAAAGCTCACGTGTTGGACTTAAAATTAAAGCCTGTGTTTCACGTGAATCTAAATCTAATAAACTTAGAATTGGCAGACCAAATGCTGCGGTTTTACCTGTACCGGTTTGTGCAAGAGCGATTATATCGTCCTTTGATTCAAGTACAACTGGAATTACTTGTTCCTGTACTGGCATAATGGTTTCAAAACCAAGCTCCAATACAGCTTTTTTTAGCTCAGGGCGAATGCCTGATTCTTCAAATGTATTCATGTTATTTCTTTTTGGCGCGTATTCCTAATCCTAAATTGTAATCCTCTGCCGCCGCCAGTCTGTCTTAATATGCAGACTATGTACTAATTCCTGAAAAAACTTCCTGAAAAATGGCACCTTACCAAAAAGAATCAAAAAAACCGCTCGGTTAATTAATTGAGCGGCAAAGGTAAGACTTTTTTTGCGATAAGTTATAAATGAAAAGCATTTTAAAAGTTTTTCTCAACCCACCTCCAAATAATTGTCTAAATAACAATACTTTCATCGCTATTGATCAAATTTTTGAAAACAAAAGAGGCTGTCTCTATGCAAGACAGCCTCATTTACTAAATTACACTATCAAAATTATTGTTTGATAATCTTTTTCGAAATCATATTTCTTTCAGATGTTAATCTCAAAAAATAGATCCCCTTTTTTAAACTTGTTAAATCTATTGTATTAGGTAATTCACTGCCATTTTCAGCTATCCATTCATTAATAACATTTCCTAACACATCTGCAAGTTGAATAACTCTTCTTTGATCTTTATCAACAGAAACGATCAAATTAACCATTCCCTCGGCAGGATTTGGATATACCGAAAGCATTTCAGTATTTTCCTTAACAATTTCAGGCTTATTTAACATCTCTTTTGTATCTGCAGTCTTTGAAATAGTTTCAACATATTGTCCGTTTTTTTGTAATGTCTTAGTAAAGGTATATGAAATATCAGACCAGGGATTACAACTAGACCATGTTCCGCGTGTAATGCGATATGTATGGTTAGGATAGAATTTACCATTAGGAGTATTGTTCACATCATTACAACAATATTGTGGAAATGTACAAACTAATGGATTTGCCCACCAAATGGAAGGATTCTCCATAACCGTATTTGGAATGGTATTTCCATTTGCATCAAGTTCTTCTACTTTCCAATAGTATAATGCTCCTGCGGGAAGTGCCGCCATAGTTGCAGTTACTGAATAAAAACCATTTTGAACAAGAGAAAGGGTTGGAACAAAATCAGAATTAAGAGTTGGCATATCGATAAAGATTGTCTGGTAAATTGTAGAAAAATTACCGCAAAATCCATAAATAATATGTTTAATTGAATAATATTGATCTGGAAGAAGGCCAGAATTAAAAGTGAAACTAGCTCCACTTCCCGTTTGAATACTATTACCTAAAATAGTTCCTTGGGCATCTGAAGGAAAAATATCCCAATTATGTAAAGATCCATTTCCTAAAGCAGTAACTTGAATTTGAATTGTATTATTAACACAGGAATATGATTGTGTAAATGCAGTTAATAGTTTACCTGGGTAATAAGTTAAAACGATGCAATCTGTAGCAGAACATCCATTTGTATTTGTTACAGTCACACAATAATTTCCTTCTAGATTTGTAGTAATTGTTTGAGTGTGTTGTGATAATGGTACGCCATCTCTAGTCCAATTGTAGGTGGCTCCAGGATTACCAGCATTTAATGTATACATAAAATTAGCACAGATATTCATATCGGTTCCAAGATTAACTGTTGGCGAGGGGATTGTGTTCACAACAACTTGGTCAACGCTACTACATCCAGCGGCAACAGAAACAGTTACAGTATATGTTGTTGTGGATATCGGCGCAACCACAATAGAAGCTGTTGTTTCTCCTGTACTCCACAAATAATTTGTACCACCACTGGCATTTAGTGTAGTTGAAGATTTACTGCAAATTGTTTGATCAGGTCCGGCATTTGCAGCAACATATACAACTTCAAGTTTATTAATGCTATTTGATTCTGCAAAGAAAATACCCGTTGTATAGTATCCGTTAGTCTGAACATTAAGATAATCGTGTCCATATTCTCTGACACAAATCTTTGTTAAACCAGTTTTGTTGATATCGCTAATCCCATTAGCGTTAAAATTTATATCTTTTGTAGTTGCATTTCCTAATACATGTCCATATTCCAATCCTGAAAAAGCATCGAAGTCCTGAATGGACAATGGCTGCAACTGTGTTCCTTTCATTGCACATAGAGAACCAATATAATCAGGAGGAGTTATTATTGCAGCAAATTTCAATTTTGCTGAACAAATTGTTGCATTATCTGGAATGTTCGAAGTATTGAAATCCATGAAAGCTCGTGCTATAGTTAATGTAGGACATCCTGAAGTCATATAAGCTCCAACGTCATTTGTAACCCAATCAATTGTGGAATTAACATAACTCCCTTGTGTTGCATTTCTT
Source organism: Bacteroidia bacterium (assembly GCA_016218155.1). Lineage (NCBI taxonomy): Bacteria > Pseudomonadati > Bacteroidota > Bacteroidia > Bacteroidia bacterium. The sequence continues at coordinate 45,092 of JACREQ010000085.1, read as the reverse complement.
AGCGTGCTCCAACTTTGGCCAGACAAATCAACATAGCCATCATTGCTGGAGCTATTAAAAATAACTGTCTGTTGAGCTTTTGCAAGGATCAGAATTACCAAACTAAAACACACCATTAAAAAAATTTTTTTCATAATACTATATTTAAATTAACTTACCTACTCTTATTAAGTTTTTCGGTTTCCACTTTTTATTTACTATCCTACTTATTATAAAGAATAAATTTTCAAAAGTCTTTTAATGAGTTACAATAATTTTGAATGTATCAAATCCTCCTTCAATTTTTGCAATACGAATAAAGTAAATTCCATTTTTAAATTCTGAAACATCTACTTGATGAATATTATCATTAGGATTCAATGAAGCTGACAAAACAAGATTACCGAAAATACTAAAAATTTGCACTTCAGAATAAAACTCTTTAATACACTCAATGGTAAAAACATTATTAGCTGGATTTGGAAAAATTTTTGTTTCCATTTTGTCCATATCTAAGCTGTTTTCTAACTCTATACCTTCTGAAGCTTCACTATTCACTTCGTTATACTTTGCGTTATTACCTGATGAACCATATACGTCGCAATTGCATGTAAGACAATTTTGATATATTGGATTATAACCAGATGTTGGTATTATTCCATTTGAAGTACCTGTTCCAACGGTATAAGCGCACAACCCAAGTGGTCCAACACCTATAGTAGTTGGAACGTAAACATAACCACTCGGAGGAGTTAAATTAGAAACATACAATTTTGATGTAATGTTTAAATTTGTTCCGCTATTGCAATATACTTGGCATGTTGTTATACCTGTTCCAAATAAATTACCTATTGGTAATCCATTTGATCCTTGTGTTCCTATATTTGCCTCCTGATACATATATAATCCATATTTTGCCTTTTTAATTGTGTTTGATCTGAATAAGGCAGGAAGTACTGCGCTTGTGCAATCGCCATGGTATAAAACGCCTGTGCCAACATTAGTAATGTTGTTATTTGTTACGGCAATACCTTTAGAATATTTGAGATATATTCCTACAATATTTTCATTTGTGACATTTATATTATTTAAGGATGTTTTTACATACATGTTTTCAAGAATTCTACCATTGGCACAATAATACAAAGCAATAGCACTGCTTAACAAGCCGCTTCCTATCGTCTGTGTACCTGCCACATACTTAACAGATAATTCATTGTTTTTATAGATATTCAACCCTTTTAGAATGGAGGTAGCGCAAATAGCATTACTTTTCATTTGTGAAATAGTATTATACCTTACAGTATATGCATAATCTGCTATGTATGGATAATTAGTACTTTGATCAACCAAATTTATTCCAGTAATTGCCTGGGGTTGATTTGCATAAATAGTATTGCAGTCAACATTAATTCCTATTGCTTTCGGATACATCGAAGACCTATTAATATGAACTCCTACAGAACAGTTAAATATTGAGTTATGTTCGATGCGAATATTCGTATTACTGTTATCAGATGAAACATCCAGAAAATAACCATACTCTCCCCTGCTATTTGTTCCTGAACTTACAAAATCTGAACTGATCATTGAATTAGTTACCTGATTATTTATGAGGTACGTATAACATGTCCCTTTTACATATACAGCCTGTCTGCAATTCTTAAAAGTGTTAAGTTCATTTGTTAAAGAGCTAAGATTTGTAATTGAATTTCCGATAATTGTTGAAGAATTGCTTGAACCTTTTATACAAACTCCTATACCAGTATTGTCTGTAGAATTTCCTAAAATATTCTGAAATAAATTATTTTGAATCTGCGAATTTCCATCGGTCATTGATAGTCCTTTAGCAATGTTATCAAAAATATTAACGGTTGCATAAAAATCTGGGGAAGCTAATCCAACCCGATAAGGAGTTGTAATAGACGGGATTTGAATTATGTTTATTCCTTGATTTGCATTAGCAATGGCTGGATAATTTGCGTATAGTTCATTATATAAGTCACTTTTTACTTGTGCGAAATGCTCTACAGATGGCACTAAGCATGGAAGTGAACGACAAGTGAAAATACAATTGTTTATTATCTGATTGTTGGTAGGTTGAGACAAAGAATTTATCGCAAACGAAATGGCAGTCTTATTATTATTGAATATAGTTTGTGATATACTAAGATCGGCTATCTGTGTTGCAGATGAATATGCTGATATTGCCTCATATGAATTCTCTATAATTGTTCCTCCAGTCATATTTAGATGTGCACCAGCATCAACTTTGACACCTAGCCATCCAGACGCCCCACCATTAAGACTGAATAAATGACAGGAATTAAATGTTGCATTGCCTGTTGAGGCCACCTGAATTTTTGATCCAGCACCCATCCTAAAAACCACTCTTTCAAAAACTGTTGGATTATCTACAGTTAAAATTACATTTGCATTAATGTCTACAATCATTCCAGGTAAAATAACTGGACCAGATGAAGTTGTTGTATTTGAAGAGATACTCAAATTTGCTATTGGCGAGGATTGATTTAAAATAACATTAACATTTTGATATAAATGATTCCCAGCAATATCTGTCAAATCCAACTGATAAGTTGTATTATAATTTGGAGCAACAACTGGATTAATTAAGGTAGGATTTGTTAGTGCGTATGAAGGAGTCCACAAATAACTTATTACTTGGGTTGAGGCATTAAAAATTGTTCTTGCATCCAGGCACTTTGGACACAATTTTCTACTCTCACCAGGGCATAAATATACATTTTCAAATTCGAGAGGTAAAATTTGAATATTTTTAAAATATGATTTTGCACCTCCACACTGAGTCGCTCCATCATTAAAAGCTAACTGATTTTGTAAAAACAATAAATCTTTATCGCTAGTTACTTGAAATAGCTTTTCATAACTATTCCATGTGTTATTATTGGGCAGGTTAACAAAACTAACCATACTATTATTTCCTGGATTATATGTGGCTTGATCATCAACCCTAATTTTTGTTTGACAAAAACTAATATTTGATGGACCATGGAATTTTGCCTCAAACCTTATCATGTAAATTACATTTGCCTTAAGATCAACACAATTGTATGCTATTCCGTTTGACCATGGGCATGTCCCTGATTGACTTTGCATAACCATGTTTGGTGTTATTCCATTTTCCATATAGATATTTACTCCGTCATATAGATATCCACCAGCCGGAGGCCCATACCAACCTGGAACTTCATGTTGAGCAAAAGCATCCATATCCCAGCCATTGATGTCTGGAGTATAAGTACCATTGAAAACAGGGTTATTAATTTTATTACAATCTGTATAAGTTGCGTTAGAGCAATTAAGTCCAGTATATTGTGCCTGAGAATAATTAATCCCCATAAATATTAACGCAATTAATGCTCCGATTACTTTGTTTTTTTTCATAGAATATAATGTTTGTTAATAGAATTTCTCTTGTAAAAAAAGGCATTCTCAATTATTAAAAAAAACCCCATTATACCAACGGTTAATTTTTAAACATTAAAGGTTAATGTCAATTTATTATCGGGAAATATGATTTAGCGATTTTCTGTGTTTATTATATAAATTTGCCAGATATCAAGAAATTGGAAATGCACTTTATTACTACTAAAAGACTGGTAAATTATTTTATAGCAATATTCTTTATACTATTTAGCTATTGCAGCGCTAGTGCTCAATCGCCTGTTTTTTGGAATTATAATTCCGAAAAAGGTTTACCAAGTTATGAGACATATTATGTAATGCAAGACAGCAAGGGCTTTGTATGGATTGCAACCAGTAATGGAGTTTGCTATTTTGATGGCTATACATTCAAGAATTTGAACATGGACAACGGTTTGCCCGATAATACCGTATTTGATATTTATGAGGATTATAAACACAGAATATGGTTTATTTCTTTTTCGGGAAAATTATCATATTACCAAAACGATAGCATTTACGAATATGCATACAACGATAAAATGCTTGAATCGTTTGAATTGTCGCCTATATATTGCAGAAAGAGCTTTAGGGTTGATTCCTTGGATAATGTTAAAATCAATTTTTTTGATATGCTCCCGCTAACAATTTCAAAATCAGGAGAGATTATAACAAAGAATATTAAAAACAATGCAAATATTTATATTTATTCAGAAAAAGGTAAATCACTATATGCTTCACCCTATAATGCATCTTATTTAAAAGGAAATACAAAATATAACACATATAATTTAAATGGAAATCTTCTTTCTGTCGAAAATTCAAAAAAAAATATTTTTGCAAAAAAACTACTTTCTATTGCTCAAAATAAAAACGGTAATACTTGCTTTACTTATGGTAATTTATTGCTTGAATTTGAAAATAACAAATTAAAATATAGTCGTTATTTTAATAACGATATTATATACATTGACTACGATAAAAAAGGTAATTTATGGGTATGCGAAAGAGGATTTGGTGCATATTGTTTTAAAAACGGACAGTTTCAATCAGATCCAGATTTCCATTATCTTGACGGAAATTCGGTTACATGTATTTTATTTGATGATGAAAATGGTATTTGGTTTACTACCCGTGAAAATGGTGTATATTATATGCTTAATAACAACGTGAATTCATTTTCAAAAAAAGATGGATTAATAGACGAGCAAATAACTTCACTTGCATTTTCAGGTGAAACAGTTTGGATAGGAGGTAAAAAAAACAGTTATTATTCTTTGTTTAATAATAAAATAGAGGCATTTACCATAAAATCCGCTGTAGAAACAGAAATGTTAAAGATGTATTTTGACAGTATTTCAAATAATCTATATCTCTCTACTGGGTCTGGATGTTATTTTGTTCCTGTAACAAAGTTTAATTTATCAAAACAGCTTCCATTAAAAAAGGTTATAACAGATGCTATTGTAAAAGATATTATTACCGATCAAAACAAAAACTTATGGTTTGCAACCATCAGTTCCGCATTATATATAAAAAACAATAAACAAGTATATAGCTCGTTAAACAACGACAATTTTGGTCGCAGATTTAATACTTGTTGCGATGGTTTAAATGGCGAATTATGGCTGGGTGGTAATCTTGGTTTATATATTTGCAAAAAAAAACAAGGTAAAATAAATTCATATACATATAAATATCTGGGTGACTCAATTCCAATATTTGAAAATAGAATAAATTCCATTCGTAAATCAGAATTTGACAATCGTATTTGGCTTGGAACAAAGGGTAAAGGAATAATAATATGGAACAAAGGAAAAATTATTACAATAAATAAAAACAATGGTTTACTAAGTAACAATATATCATCACTTTTTATTATAAATGAATGTGTTTGGGTAGGAACCGACAAAGGTCTAAATCAAATAACATGGAAAAATTCTTATAATGATAAATTTACAATTAAGTCATATACAATTAGTGATGGATTGGCATCAAACGAAATAACTGACATTTGTTATTTAAATGAAAATGTATATTTAGCAACAAAGGGCGGACTTACTGTTTTTAACCCAAATAAACTTAACCTAAATAATGTGCCTCCTAAAATATATTTTACTGCATTTACTGTTTTAAATAAAGACACAACTGTTTTAAATGACTATATTTTACCTTATTATAAAAATCACATTACCATACATTATACTGGAATATCATTTAAAAGTCTAGGAAATTTAACTTATAAATATCGTTTTATTCAAAACGGTGATACTACTGTTAAATGGGCTGTAACAACGGACAGGCAAATCACATTTCCATATTTGCCTTCAGGTGATTATGCATTTCAAGTATATGCTTTTAATAAGGATAATGTTAGCAGCATTAAACCTGCAACCATACATTTTACAATAAAAACTCCTTTTTGGAAAACATGGTGGTTTTATAGCGTTTTCTTTATATTAATAATATCAATTATTATACTTTTCTTTTTATACAGATTGAAAAACATTAAGCATAGAAATAGTTTGTCACAAAAAGCAAATAATTACCTATTACTTGCATTAAGCCGTCAAATGAATCCGCATTTTATTTATAATTCGCTTAATTCCATTCAAAACTATATCTTAAAAAATGACAGGATAAAAGCATCTGAGTATTTATCAAAATTTGCATCCTTAATGCGCAGTATATTACATAATTCGAGTTTTAACTTTATTAAATTACAAGAAGAAATTGATGCATTAACAAAATATATGGACTTAGAATCTATTCGTTTTGCAAATAAATTTAATTACACCATAACTGTAGACCCACAGATTGATACAACAAAATGCTCAATACCACCACTTCTGTTTCAGCCATTTATCGAAAATTCTATTTTGCATGGATTACTTCCTAAAGAAGGTTGCGGAGAAATTAAAATTAACATTGAGAAAAATAACAATAGTATTTATTGCACAATTGAAGATAATGGAATCGGCAGAATAAGGTCTGCAGAACTTAACAAATCACGTTCCGGGCACAAATCTGTAGGTATACAAATTGCTCAAAACAGAATAAACCTTATTAATTCACTTCAAAACTGTACTTATAATATCGAATATATTGATCTTTATGATAAAGATACCAATGAACCAACAGGCACAAAAGTTAGAATTATTTGGATTTATGAAGAAAGATAGAATTTTATTTTTTAATTATATTTGCTCAAATACTTAAATGGATTTATGGCGAAAATTATAATAATTGATGACGAACAAGGTGCAATAGAAGCAATTGAAACCATATTACGTGATTTCTGCCCTACACTTGAAATTGTTGCAACATCAAATTTGCCAGTTGAGGCAATAAAGTTAATTAATGAGAAAAAACCTGATATTATTTTTCTAGATATTAACATGCCTCAGATAAACGGATTCGAACTGTTAAGTATTATACAAGAAAGAAACTTTGAAGTAATTTTTACAACCGCATACCAGGAATATGCAGTAAAAGCTTTTCGGGCTAACGCAATTGACTTTATTCTAAAACCCGTAAGTATTACAGAAGTGGTTGAAGCATGTAATAAAGCTATCTCAAAATTAAGCCTCGAAAACAAAAACCTTATAAAATACAAACAATTACTTGAATCAATAGCTGTTCAGAATGAAACTAAAGTGTCATTTCCAACTTTTGAAGGAATTGTTTTTTTAAATCGTTCGGATATTATTCGTGCCGAAGCCGATTTAAGCTACACAACTTTGTGGTTGCTAAATCAGAAAAAACTTGTGGTTTCGAAAAACATAAGCGAAATCGAAAAAATAATTAACGATACTAATTTTTTTCGCGTTCATAAATCACATTTGGTAAACTTAAAACATGTAAGCAAATACAATATAAAAGACGGCGGCGAAATTATTTTAAGTGATAATTCAAGGGTTGAATTATCGAGAAGAAAAAAAGATGCTTTTCTTGACGCTATTTGTAATAACATGAACTAAGGCCTTTTCTCTTCTAAAACACAAGTTCACTGTAACTAAGAGTAAAATTGAGAACTAAAAGAAGCATGAGCTTTAGTCAATTACAATACCCTCTTTACCAAAATAAACCTTTACAGTTTTTAGCTTATTTGAAACATTGCACTTCATCAAAAAACATGTTATTTATTTAGTTTTTATCAAAAATATTGTTGAATCGAAAATCATCTTGCTAATTTAAATCCCTTTAAGCAATTATTAATTATCAACCGATTTTTAATGATAAAAGTCATGATTTCAACAAGTTCGTAAATGCTTATAAAAAACCACATTCAATAATTTTTTTTCTTAGCAAGTTTTGGAGTAATTTTGCATTTTTTCTGCTTAAGAACATTTATATGATAAAAAAGATTTTAATTGCGAACCGTGGAGAAATTGCCCTAAGGGTAATGCGTACATGCAGAGAGATGGGAATAAAATCTGTTGCCGTTTACTCTGAAGTTGATAGAAACTCTAAACATGTAATGTTTGCCGATGAAGCTTACTTTATCGGACCATCTCCTTCAAACGAAAGTTATTTAGTAATTGATAAAATTATTGAAGCTGCAAAAGCCACTGGTGCTGATGCAATTCATCCCGGATATGGCTTTTTATCTGAAAAAGCTGCATTTGCTGAAAGATGTAAAGCCGAAGGAATCATTTTTATCGGACCGTCAACATATGCAATCGATACTATGGGTGATAAGATTACAGCCCGTAAACATATGATTGCTGCTAACGTTCCAGTTGTTCCCGGTACTACCGAAAAACTAACCGATGAAGCCGAGGCGTTAAAAATTATTGAGCAAATCGGATTACCTGTAATTATCAAAGCTTCAGCAGGTGGCGGCGGAAAAGGAATGAGAATGGTTAAGGAGGAAAGCGGTGTAAAAGAAGCTATTCGTGCAGCAAAATCTGAGGCTTTATCGGCATTTGGCGACGATTCTATTTATATTGAACGTTATATTGAATCACCTCATCATATTGAGTTTCAAATAATGGCAGATAAATTCGGCAATACAATTCACCTTTGCGAACGCGAATGTTCAGTTCAACGCCGTCACCAAAAAGTTATTGAAGAAACTCCTTCTGTAATTATTTCTCCTGAATTAAGAAAGAGAATGGGTGAAAGTGCTGTGCAAGCTGCCAAAGCAGTAAATTACGAAAATGCCGGAACTATTGAATTTTTAGTTGACGATAAAGGAAATTACTACTTCCTTGAAATGAATACACGTTTACAGGTTGAGCATCCAATTACCGAAGCAGTTGTTGGAGTTGACCTAGTTCGCGAACAAATTAATGTTGCTAACGGATTAAAACTTACATATACTCAGGATCAGATTACTCAAAGAGGACATGCAATTGAATGTCGTGTTTATGCCGAAGATCCTCATAATAATTTTATGCCTTGTCCCGGATTAATTAAAAATATTTCTGAAGCACAGGGAATTGGAGTAAGAACAGATGGTTATGTTTATTCGGGATACGAAATTCCAATTTACTACGATCCAATGATTTCTAAAATAATTGTTTGGGCCGAAACACGTGGCGAAGCAATAAACAGAATGAAACGTGTTCTTGACGAATACAAAATTTCTGGTGTAAAAACTTCTATTAAATTCATGAAGAAAATAATGGAAACTCCTGATTTTGTTAACGGAACATATGACACACATTTTATTGAGAAAAATAATGACTTCCTTTTCGAAAAAGATAATAACGCAACTGAACTGGAAGATATGGCAATAATTGCTGCTTTTATGGAATATATTGGTGGTGGTCATGATGAGAACTACACCGGAAAGAAAAGCAGAAAATTATGGAAAGCATACGGTAGATTGTTAAGCAGCAGAAAGCTCTAGTAATAACAATATAAATTATTTAAAATGAAGGTAGACGCTATAGTTAATGATAGAACAGCCACAGTAGAGCTAGTATCAAGAGAAGACAATAAATACAGCATTAAAATTGATGATAAAATTTACGATGTTGATATTATTTTCACCCCTAACGGATCTTATTCTATACTTTATAACAATAGATCGTGGGAGTTGGAAACTGCAAAAGCAAATGAATTTAACACTTTCAATATATACAAATACGGACAAAGTATTAAGGTAGAAATTGAAGATGCTTTAAGCAAATACCGTAAGAATAAGCAAAGTGGCTCGCACGACGGACAAAATAATATTATTGCTCCAATGCCGGGTAAAATTGTTAAAGTGCTTGTTGAAGAAGGAGAACCAATAAGCGCTGGAGATACAGTATTAATAATTTCAGCAATGAAAATGGAAAGCGAATTTAAATCACCTGTTGATGGTATTGTTAAAAAAGTACACGTTAAAGACAACGATATTGTGAACGGTGATCAGCTATTGGTTGAAATCGAAGCAATTGAAGAAACTGAAGAATAAATATATTTAATAATTATATATGAAGACATTAGAAGAAAAATTTGACAGGTTTGAAGAATTAAACAGACAAGCCGAACTTGGTGGTGGACAGGATAGAATTGACAAACAACATAAATCGGGAAAACTTACAGCACGCGAAAGAATTGAAGTTTTACTTGACAAAGGAACCTTTGTTGAGTTTGATAAATATGTTACACATCGTGCAAAAGATTTAGGCGCTGACCTTGAAAAATTTCTTGGTGATGGTGTTATAACAGGTTACGGAAGAATTGACGGTCGTCAGGTTTATGTTTTTGCACAAGATTTTACAGTATTTGGTGGTTCGTTAAGCCGCACAAATGCTGATAAAATTAAAAAAGTAATGGAACTTGCCATTAAAATGGGATTCCCTGTAATCGGACTAAACGACTCAGGTGGCGCTCGTATTCAGGAAGGCGTTGAAAGTCTTGCAGGTTATGCAGATTTATTTCATTTAAATGTTGCTTCATCTGGTGTAATTCCTCAGATATCAGCCATTTTAGGACCATGTGCAGGTGGTGCAGTTTATTCACCAGCTTTAACCGATTTTATTTTTATGGTTAAAGACACAAGTTATATGTTTGTAACTGGTCCAGATGTAATTAAATCTGTTACTCACGAAGATGTTACAAAAGAAGAATTGGGTGGTGCAATGACTCACAATTCAAAATCTGGTGTAGCACATTTTATGGGTAATGATGATGCTCATACCTTAATGATGGTTCGCGAATTAGTTGGATATCTTCCTTCTAACAACGTTGACGACCCTCCTTTAAAAACCTGTACCGACGATATTAAAAGAGAAGACGAAAGACTAGATACTTTAGTTCCTGTTGATTCTAACAAGCCATACGATATAAAAGAACTTATCATTTCAATTTCTGATGATAACGATTTTATGGAAGTTCAACCATATTATGCAAAAAATATTGTTTGTGGTTTTGCTCGTTTAGGTGGTCGTTCAGTTGGTTATGTAGCAAATCAACCAGCATATTTGGCAGGAGTTTTAGATATTGATTCTTCAACAAAAGCAGCAAGATTTGTTCGTTTCTGCGATTCATTCAATATCCCATTAGTAACTTTTGTTGATGTACCGGGATTTTTACCGGGCACAACTCAGGAATACGGTGGAATTATTAAACACGGTGCAAAATTGCTTTATGCATTTAGTGCTGCATCTGTTCCAAAGATTACTTTAATCACTCGTAAAGCATACGGTGGTGCATATGACGTTATGTCGAGCAAGCACATTGGTGCTGATATTAATTTTGCATACCCTACTGCTGAAATAGCTGTAATGGGTGCCGAAGGTGCTGTTAATATTTTAAATCGTGGCGCTAGTCCAGAAGAACGCGCAAAAGCAATTGAAGATTATAACGAAAATTTTGCTAACCCTTATAAGGCAGCAGAAAAAGGATATATCGATGAAATTATTTATCCTCGTCAAACCCGTGCTAAAATTATTGAAGCATTACGTTCCTGCAGAAATAAAAGAGTTACTATGCCTTCAAGAAAACACGGAAACATTCCATTGTAATATTTATTATAACATATTATAAAAGGCTTCCAATGGGAAGCTTTTTTTGTTTAACCAGTTTGTCATTCTGAACAGATTGAAGAAACTATTTACAATATGTACAAATCCAAATACAGTTAAATTCGTCATTGCGTTCTCTGCCGTGGCAGAGCGGCTAATTGATCAACAATCTTTATAATTTTCGAAAGACAAATTCACTGGCTAGTGAGGACACAAACTTTTTCCCTGCAGAGCCTCATGCAATGTACTCTACGCTAGCCAGAGTTAACTTCAAGTATATTGCGTCTCCTGCCTATCTACAGGCGGGCAAGGTCGCAATTACGACAATAATGAAAAAAATTTTACTTACTTTTTATAATTTTTCTGACAATTGTTTTGCTATTTGTTTCAATAGTGATAAAATAAAGTCCGGGATATAATTTAGAAACATCAAAAGCAATATTAGTTTCATCATTTATATTTTCTATTTCGTATTTAACTTGCAGTTCCTGACCCGACAATCCACAAACCTTTACTTTTATTTTCTCGTTATTTTTATTTTCTAATTTCAAATAACATCGCACATCACACGGATTTGGGTAAACATCGCTATAAATTACTTTTTCTTCTGGAGTAGCAAACATATTCGTTACCAGGAACTCCGGCTTATAACAATAATTAATATTACCGTATGGTCCTGAAATCCACCCATTCAGATCATCCGGCCAGACAATGGTTGTGTAACAATATTCAGATGGCAGTGTATAGCTATAATCGTACCATTGACTTCCATCATAATGAAAGAGGCTTTGCATTCCAACCGCCCAGCCGTTATTGGGAGCGGTAAAGCTTACTGATCTTAAAATTTTCCATGGAAAAAATACCGATGTAGAATCGGCGTTCCATACAGTTGAATTTACCTGCCAACCAGAACCGTTATAATGCATTATCATACCCGAATCGCCCACCGCCCAGCCGTCATTCGGAGATGTAAAACAAACGCTGTTTAGCCAGGTACTGTCGCTGTTGTTATAGTTTTGCCACAACCCATTGTTATAATGAATAATTGTACCATAAGCTCCTACAGCCCACCCATTTGTAGTATCGGTAAAATAAACCGACAAAAGCGAAGAATTTGTATTTGAAACTTGTGGTTGCCATGTATGATTCTGATATCTCATTATTAATCCATCCTGTCCAACTGCCCAGCCGTTTAGCGAATCAACAAAATAAACACCATACAGATTTGTTAGCGAATCAACAAATTGTCCGTACCAGTTTCCATTCTGATATGCTTCTATTATGCCATACTGTCCAACACACCAGCCACGATCAATAGTTGGAAAATGAACGCTATATAAACTTGCATTTGTAATCTGTGGCAATAAACTCCAGTGCCCGTTTAAAAACTTTAACATCGTGCCATTATACCCAACACACCAGCCATGATCCTTATCTGTAAAACTCATTCCCATTAATTCGTTTTGTGTAATATTCGTTGAAGGATACTCTGTTGTATTTCCATTCATAATATTTAAAATCTTTCCGCCATAACACGAAGCAAAACCACGTGAAGGCGTAACCATATCAAGAGAAAGAACATAACCTAAACCAGTAGAATAATTAGACCAAGATGTTCCGTTATACGAAATAATAGTATCCCCAAAGCCGGCAGCAAAACCATGTAAAGGATCTGTAAAATCAACTGTTCTGAGTTTAAAATTAATGCCACTATTCTGAATCTGCCAGTTTATTCCGTTATAATATAAAATTGTTCCACTGTCACCAACTGCCCAACCATTATACATATCCGTAAAATGAACATCATAAAGATTTCTTGTTGTAATTGCCGGCCATGTGTACCATATTCCTGAATAATATGAAATAACAGTTCCACTGTCACCCACAGCCCAGCCATGCAGAGAATCGGGAAAACACAAGGAATTTAATTTTCTTGACGAAATTGAATCGGTTATAATTGTATCAACCACAATACCGTCACCAATAATGTTATAAACCTTACCCCAATTACCACCGGTTATCCAGATGTTACTTGGGCTCACGACACACATTTTCGTAGTTCCAAACGCGACATACCTATGCCAGGTCAGCCCGTTATACCTATAAATCCCACTACTACAGCCTAGCCACCCATTATTATGAGCTGTAAAATAAACCGATGTTGGATATATTGCACCTAAGCTGTTTGGTAAATAATACATATTCCACTGACCTCCGGTATAATGCATTAGTGAGTTAGCTCCAACGGTTAACCAGCCTTCGGTTGAATCTATCATGCTTATTGATGCAAGATTTGACATTGGCGGATTTGGGTTTTGCCATTGCCAAACAGGTTGTGCTGTTAAGTGAAAAACAATAAAAAGAGAAATGCAGAATAGTATAATTTTTTTCATAAATGTTGTATTAAGATATAAGTAAGACAATTTAACCCTTAAATTGGTTGTCCGAAAATTTATATTATTGTATATATACTAACTAATACTTGCCTTTTTCTCTTTCAGGGCTTTTTCGGTTCTTATAAGCAAATTATCAAGGTTGTCAGTGTTTTTTTCAAAACCAGCTACACCAAAAGAAAAAATAATATTAAATGTTGTTTGATCTTCAACATTCTTAAATACATGTTTTTTACAGTTTTCCAGTATTAAATTAAGCTTCTCTTCTGCAATTTTAAGATTATCGTTAATTATAATTAAAAACTCATCGCCAAATTTATACCTTGCAATAAATGAATTTTCAGGTAATTGCTTTTTTAAAAAATTCACAAACTCTTTAAGTACACAATCACCAAAAGCATAGCTTTTAAAATTATATTTTCTAAAATCATCAATATCTAAAATTGCAAGAGTAAATTCCGATTTGTTTTTTATTTTTTTATTTATTGCTTTCTTAAATCCACGGTAATTGCTAATTGACGTCATTTCATCAATTTGAGATAATTGTATATATTGTTTTAATTTAAAAAACAACATGCTAATAACAATTATCAGTAAAACAATAATAAATAAATACCAATATGAATCAGTATTAAACATCTATGGTTTTAATTAGCGAAAATGATTATTTACAATGGTTACGGACTATTTACTTCTTTTTCTTAACGGATATTCTTTCTTTTGCAAATAATCATAACGCAAGTTACGTCCCTGCTGATAACATAGTGCCATAATAGAATCCTGAGATTCTTTTATTGTACTATATTCGGCAAAGTCAAGAGTTCTGATAATTGCTTCAAATACACGAATAGCACCGGAATGATCAGCAATAAGAATTCGTTTTCCCAGATTTGAATTTAATAAATCAACAAAAGTATAGGCAATTCGCCAATCTGCCTCAATTAAGGTTTCGCCTTCCGGATAATGATAAAAACGATTCTTAAACATTTTTGAAACTGTTGCTTTAACAGCTGGCGTAACCTCTTTTCCTCCACTGTATATTTTAAGAGCTTCTTCCATTATTTCATTTTTATAACGGAAAGTAAGAGCACCGTATTTCTGAGAGTTTAAACCAAAAATGGCATTAAACGACATGTTGGTATAACCTGCTTCGTGTAAAAAATATCGTGCAGTTTGTTCTGTGTTTTCAGATTCACTGCCAAATACCTGTATAGGTGCATCTTTTGACCATAACCAAAGCGGATAACCACTTTTATCAAGAACGTCAACTGCCACTTTAAAATCTTTTCCTAATTCCCTAGCTGTTGCAACACCCTCTTCTTTAAGAAAATTACTTTTTGATCCTGAAATTCTGCGGTTTTTATCCCAGGTATCCCATAATCCCGAACCAACAAA
This sequence comes from Bacteroidia bacterium, assembly GCA_016218155.1. Taxonomy (NCBI): domain Bacteria; kingdom Pseudomonadati; phylum Bacteroidota; class Bacteroidia; species Bacteroidia bacterium. Next base: position 29,917 of record JACREQ010000085.1, on the reverse strand, counting down.
TTCTGGATTATCGCCACCCGATTCATGAATAGATTTTCCGTGACGAATCATTACTACATGAGTCTGATTCATTGGCACGTATGCCTGTGGAAACATTGGTAATGCCTTATCATTTGGCAACCAAACTATGCCTTCTTTCATGCTTAAACCACTTCCATCCACTAACATTCTGCCGGTTAATCGTCTGGTACCATCAGGATTCATTGCCATATCGTCTGCAAGTATTGCCTTTGAACGATAACGGGTAAGAGTTGAGCCAATTGGCGCAATATTTTGTGGACATAACAAATCACTAAATTTACTTATGCTGAAAGTTTGTAATAACAACCTTCTGAAACTATCGTTTTTAATTAGTCCGTTCCATGCAAGGTAAAAAAGATTTGGGTCAGCATTAGGAATTTTATAGCGAATAAATTCATATTTGCTTTTTATGTAATTCTGTGGCGACAGGTATTTTTCAGAAGTATCAATGAAAAAATAAATATCTTTACTTATTACCTTTAATTTATTTATAAAGTCATTTGTTACATCAGATTCACTTAACTTAAAATTATCGCCATAAACCAGTCTTAAAAAAGCAATGTCCTGTTTTACACTTTCTTCTGTATGGCAGTTATGGAATTCTGAATGCTCGCGAAGATGACCTCCTTTATTCGGTTTATGCATTGTACCAACTTCAATATTCTCATTTATTACTTCCTGTACTTTTGTGTTTTCTTTCATATTTATTATTCTTGAAATAGCATTTATTAAAAGGGCGGCAAATATAAACAAATTAGCTGAGCGTTATTTCTGTTATTGAGCAATAGTTATAATATTTAACGTTTTTCACTTGTAATCTTTGTTATTATTTGTTTGTTTATTATTGTTCATTACCCATCAAAAATCATTTTTTTGTTAAACAAGATACGTTTATCTTTGTCATCGATATGTTTTTTAATTCATATCGCTAAATTATTAAACTTTAACTAAATTTTAAAATAAACCGCCTTAAAATGTATTACATTTAATAAAATGTTGAAAATTTAAATGATACAAAGACAACAATTATGAATAATGCAGTATTTAATTTCGAAGATCCTAAAAATGAACATGTTTTTAATTACGCAAAAAACAGTTGCGAAAAGGGCTTGTTATTTAAGGAATTAGAAAAACAAAGCAGTCAGGAAATTGAAATTCCACTTATAATTGGTGGAAAAGAAGTAAGAACGGGTAAAACAGGAAAAGTTGTAATGCCACATAATCATGGTCACGTACTTGCAACTTACCATATGGCAACCGAAAAAGAAGTGAATCTTGCAATAAAAGAATCTCTTAAAGCTTTTAAAGAATGGTCAGATCTTTCCTGGGTTGTTAGGGCATCTATTTTAATCAAAGCTGCTGATTTAATCTCTATGCGTTATCGTTATGAACTTAATGCTGCAACAATGCTCGGTCAGAGTAAATCAATTTATCAAGCTGAAATAGACTCTGCTTGTGAAACAATTGACTTTTTAAGATATAATTCATTTTTTGCATCACAAATTTATTCTGAGCAACCAAAGTCAACTTTTAATCAGTTAAACAGAATGGAATACCGTCCTTTAGAAGGATTTGTATTTACCGTTAGCCCTTTTAATTTTACTGCTATTGCGTCTAATTTAAATATGTCACCCGTATTAATGGGCAACACAACAGTATGGAAACCAGCAACAACTTCTATACTTTCTAATTATTATTTAATGAAAATTTTTCAGGAGGCAGGTTTACCTGATGGCGTTGTTAATTTTATTCCGGGAAGTGGTTCTCTCATAGGTAATTTAGCAATGCAACACAAAGAACTTGCAGGTATTCACTTTACTGGTTCAAACAAAACATTTAATTCATTATGGAGAAAAATCAGTGAAAACCTGGAAATTTACAAATCATACCCTCGAATTGTCGGAGAAACTGGAGGTAAAGATTTTGTATTTGTTCACCCATCAGCAAAGCCACTTGAAGTTGCTGTTGGAATAATAAGAGGTGCATTTGAATATCAGGGACAGAAATGTTCAGCAGCCTCACGTGCATACATTCCAAAATCACTTTGGAAAGAAATAAAAGATTTGCTTATTCAAATGGCTTCTGAAATTAAAGTAGGCGATGTTAGTGATGTTAGCAATTTTATGAATGCGGTAATAGATGAAGCGGCATTTGACTCGATTATGACTTATATTGAAGAAGCTAAACACTCTACAGTAGCAAAAATAATTGCAGGTGGAAACGGAGATAAATCGCATGGTTATTTTATTCAACCAACCATTATTGAAACTACAGACCCTAATTACAGAACTATGCACGAAGAGATTTTTGGTCCGGTAATGACAATTTATGTTTATGATGATGTTGATCTTGACAAAGCACTTGATCTTTGCGACCAGACTTCCCCTTATGGTTTAACAGGAGCAATTTTCTCAAAAGACAGAGTTGCTGCCTCAAACGCTTGTGAAAAACTAAGATTTGCAGCAGGTAATTTTTATATAAACGATAAACCGACAGGGGCAATGGTAGGATATCAGCCTTTTGGTGGTGCACGTGGCTCTGGAACAAATGACAAAGCCGGTGGTTATTTGAATTTATTACGTTGGACAAGCCCACGAACAATTAAAGAAACTTTTGCACCGGCAACTGATTTTAAATATCCATTTATGGAAGAATAAGAATTGCCTAAAGTAGTAAAGTGTCTAAAATATTTAAAGTTGAAACAACTAGCAAAATAACAATAGAATAATTTTAAAAAAATGACTTCAAAAAAAACAAAAGCAGTATTAGAGAGATTTGGGATTAAGGAAATTAATTCGGGTGTAACAACAGGTACAGTTTGGTTTGAAACTAATGGAGATATTACCACATCTGAAACTCCTATTGATGGAACTATTATTGCAAAAATAAAAAATGCAACTCTTGAGGATTACGAAAAAGTGATGAAAACCGCACAGGAAGCATTTGTTATATGGCGAAGTATACCCGCTCCAAAACGTGGTGAGATTGTTAGACAAATTGGAATGGCAATTCGCGAAGCTAAAGAAGATTTAGGCTATCTGGTTTCAGTTGAAATGGGAAAAATATTACAGGAAGGAATGGGCGAGGTTCAGGAAATGATTGACTTATGCGATTTTGCTGTAGGACAATCGCGCCAGCTTTATGGATATACAATGCGCTCAGAAAGAGCAGAACACCGCATGTTCGACCAATATCAACCATTAGGAATTGTTGGACTAATTACTTCTTTTAACTTTCCGGTTGCAGTTTGGTCGTGGAATGCCATGTTGGCTGCAATTGCCGGCGATGTAGTAATCTGGAAACCAAGTTCAAAAACGCCACTATGCGCCATAGCAACTCAAAAAATTATTGAAAAAGTTTTATTTGACAACGATTTACCAGAAGGTATTTTTAATCTTGTTATTGCAAAATCTTCGGTACTTGGTGATAATTTTGTTGCCGATAAGCGAATTCCATTATTCTCGGTAACATCGTCAACAGCGGTTGGAAAAAAAGTTGGAGAAATTGTAGGACAAAGACTTGGCCGCACAATATTAGAATTGGGAGGAAACAATGCAGTAATTGTCTCCGAACATGCTGATTTAGATATGGCTATACGCTCAATAATATTTGGCGCTGTTGGCACATGCGGACAAAGATGCACCTCAACGCGCAGAATAATTGTTCAGGAAAAAGTATACGATGAAGTTAAAAACAGATTGTTATCTGCATACAAACAAATCAACACAAAAATCGGAAGTCCCTTAGACGCAAACACTTTAGTAGGTCCGCTTATTGATAAAACTGCAGTAAAAGCATTTTTGCACGCTGTTGAACAGGTTCAGAAAGAGGGTGGTAAGCTTTTACATGGAGGTTATGTTTTAGAAGGCGAAAAATTTAATTCGGGAACCTATATTATGCCCGCTTTTGCCGAAGCAGAAAATCATTATAACATAGTGCAGGAAGAAACATTTGCTCCAATACTTTATATGATGAAATTTAAAACCATTGAAGAAGCTATTGAATTAAACAATGGAGTACCACAGGGTTTGTCGTCATCAATATTTACTTTAAATATGCGTGAAGCAGAAAAATTTCTTTCTGAATGTGGTTCCGATTGCGGTATTGCAAACGTAAATTCTGGAACATCTGGTGCTGAAATTGGCGGTGCTTTTGGAGGCGAAAAAGAAACCGGTGGTGGACGCGAATCCGGCTCCGACTCGTGGAAAATATATATGCGCCGACAAACCAATACTGTAAACTACAGCAAAGAATTACCTTTAGCACAAGGTATAATGTTTGCATTTTAAATAACCCAACAACTGTTTAAAAAGGCTTCGATTTTCGAAGCCTTTTTTTACTGCGTTTTTATCAACCCGTTTTTTACAGCAAACATTACAAGGTTTGGCGCATTTACAGCACCGGTTTTTTCAAATAATCTGGCTCTGTGACCGTCAATTGTTTTCTGGCTTAGTCCAAGTTTTGCAGCAATTTCAACATTAGACAATCCTTTACAAATAAACTCTAAAATTTCTTGTTCTCTTTCGGATAGTTTGACTGTTGATTTTATGTTTTTTTCTGTTCTTTTGTTAAGGTTACCAATAAACTCCTCAGAAAAATAATTGTCACCGCAAGCTACTGCATTTAAAGCTTTTTCAAGCTCTTCCTTATTAGTCTTTTTAAGCAAAAAACCTAATGCACCTGATGAAATCATTTCGTTAAAATATCCAATTTCTTCATGCATTGTCAAAGCAATTATCTTTGTGTCAGGATATTTTTCGCTAATCTTTTTAGTAGCTGCAATACCATCCATATAAGGCATTTTAATATCCATTAAAATAACATCAGCAACATCCGTTTTTAAAAGATCTAATAACTCGTTTCCATTTGATGCTTCGCCAATTACTTTAATATTATCTATTTCATTTAAAACAGTTCTAAGCCCTTTTCTAAAAATAATATGATCGTCGGCAATGATTACAGAAATTATTTCCATTTTGTTATATATTTTCGTCAATTTTTAAAACAATTAACACAAACATTCCTTTAGTTTTTTCGGAATGAAACTCACAAGTACCCTTTATGGTTTTAATTTTACTTACAATATTATTTAATCCCAAACCATTACTGTTCTTAAAATTTTCTTTAAAGTTAAACCCCTTACCATTATCCTTGTAGTATAAAATTATCTGATTGTTTTCACATTTCAATTCAATCTGAATTTTTGTAGCATTCGCATGTTTTAAAGTGTTATTTATTAACTCTTTAACAACCTGATATAAAACAGGCTCAATAATTCCCGGAGCTTTAATATTATAAGTTGAAGTAAAATCAACCTCTACAGAATTTGTTGTCTTAATATAATCAGTAAATTCGCTAATTGCTGTACTTAATCCAAAATCCTGAAGAATTGCAGGTGTTATGTTATAGGAAATTTCTTTTGCACTCTTTAAAGCTAAACTAACCAATTCATCAATGTTTTGAAGAATTTCCTGTTTTGGTGTTTTATTAAAGTTTTCTGATTTTAATAAATCTGCATATAATTTAATAGTTGTTAAAATAGGACTTAAACCATCGTGTAAATCAGCAGCAAAGCGCCTTCTCTCCTTTTCTTCTGTTTCAATAATTGTATTTATTATTTGTTTTTCCTGCGCTTTTCTTTCAGTAATATTTCTTGCTATACTTAAAATTACCTGTTCCTGATTGTATTCAATTAAACGGCTCTTCATTTCAATAAGAATAACCTTTCCGTCTTTGGTAATGTGCTCGGTTTCATATGTTAAAGTTCCGTTTTTTAAAATACTTTCTATACGTTGTTGTACAACTTGTTTAAATTTTGGCGTTTTTAAATCCTGCCAACGCATTTTAAGTAATTCTTCTCGCGAATAACCCAGTGTTTCGCAGGCATATGTATTAACTTCAATTATTTCACCATATAAGTTGCTAACATAAACCTCATCGCTACCAGAGTTAAATAATATCTGAAATCGTTTTTCGGTTTTTTCCAGTTCCTCTTTGGCTTTTGCAAGTTTTAAATTAGATATTTCGAGTTGCTTTAAATAAGAATGTAGATTCTTGGTTGTAACAAAATATACAAATACAGAAAGAAGTATCAGCATTACAACACCAACAATTATTGAAGTAAAAATTATTTTATCTATAATTTCTTCCGATTCCTTTTTCAAATTAACAGCAGCAAATACAGTTAACTCAAAATCGGGAATATACTGGTAGGCAATCATTTTATCAGAATTATCAACTTCAGAATAATATCTAATAATCCCTTTTGTATTAGATTTTTCATTTGTTACAAGTTCAATTTCTTTATGAATTTCGTTTTCGTTTTTATTAAAAATAATTGGGTTACCGATATTGTCACAAACAGTAATATAACCCGACTTATTTATTCTGAACGATGTTAATATTTGCTTTAATACTGTTAAATCTTTTTCGTTTTTTCCGACATATAACATTCCTATTATTTTATTCTTATAGACAATAGGTTTGTATGCGGTAATCTGCCAGCTGTTTACAACATATGCGCGACCAATAAATTCTTTTCCTTTTTCAATTGTTTTAACTACAGGTGAATTGTTAGGAATAAAAGTTTTAACTGCTCTATTTCCATCATTATCTAAAACATTAGTAGAAATTCTAATATATCCGCTATCAATTTTCTGAAAAATTGTTGCATTTGACCCGGTTACTTTTTGGATATTATCTACAAAATCATAATTTTTCAATAACTCTTTACCATCTATTTGCCAATCACTTAAATCCGTTTTAATCGTTTTGTTAGTTATTTGATTAATTGCATAAATTTCTACTTTTTTGTTTGATATGCTGAAATCTGCTTTTTTAAACTGTTCTTCTATAACATTTAAATTAGTTTTAACCTGCTCAAGCTTTAAAGCCTTTTCGCGTTCAAACATTTTTGATATAGTATGAACCTCTAATGAAATGTTCTGTCCTAATTGCTCATAAATGTTTTCACGAATAAACTGAATTGACAATAATGTAATAAACAATACGGCCAAAAATATGCCCACCCCTATTGGCAAGAACATTTTAAACTTTATTGCTAACCGTTTTAAAAAGTAAAACATAATTAAGCTTTTTTCACCCTAAGTGGAGTAGAATGGTTACTCTATTAAAAAAAACAGCTTTTCACCTTACTCCAAATATCTTTTATTTCTATTCCATTACAAAATTAAAGTATTATTAAATGCTATAACTTGATATATAGCATGAAAATAACTGTTTAAAAGTTAACAATTACAACAAGGTAAAATACCTGTACTCTAAATTATCTAAAAATAATTAAGCTCTATATCAATTACATATAAAATATTTCTTGTTAACTATTTTTTAAAACTGTAATTGTAACTAGCTGATGAATCACTTCTTACAAAACAATATTAGGTGTTTTCCCCTGAAACTTAATTAGGTTTTTTCCTCTAAAAGACGGCTTATTCGCGCCATAAATTTGTATCGTTAAACGAGATTCAGAAATGAAGAATTTCAGCAAAATAAAAAAGAGTATAAACTTAAAATTTTTTAGCCATGAGTAAAAAAGTGTTAATAGTTGACGACGACATAGACGTTATCAACATAGTAGAAACCATTCTTAAGAATGACGGTTATACAGTAATAACTGCAAACGACAAAAAGGAAGGAATGAAAAAAATGAAGGAATCACATCCTGATTTAGCTATCCTTGATGTTATGATGACAACTCATTTCGAAGGATTTGAGCTTGCAAAAGAAATTAACGAAGTAGAAAAAATTAAGAAAGTGCCTGTATTAATTCAGACTTCAATTGAAGTTTTGGACACAACAGACCCTGACGTAATTGGTATGGCTCGTGAATACCGCAGACAATTTAAAAACAGAGAACTTGATGTTTTGTTAATTCAAAACAATAAGCACAATTTAGCCGGAATCGACTACATAAATACATTAGGACAAAATGTTTATGTATCTGTTGATGGCTTTGTAAGAAAACCAGTTGAAATGAAATCGCTTTTAAGAGAAGTTAAAAGATTAATAGGCTAAACACTGTTTTTCACTCATCGTTTGTTGTTCATTATTAAAAGTATCTGCCAAGTAACCTTAATATGAACAACAAACTTTGAATTTTTAACATCAAACAATAAAAATTAAACCTTTTTTGAAATGCAAATTGAAGAAATTTTAACAGCCCACAAAGATTCTGAAAGAGATTCTTTAATCCCGATTCTTCAGGAAATACAGGAAGCAGAAGGATATTTATCGCGCGAGGCAGTTATCAGAGTTGGTAAACATTTAGATATTCCAACAAGCAGAATTTTTGGAGTTGCAACATTTTATAATCAGTTTAGATTTGAACCTACCGGTAAATACCATATTCAAATTTGCAGAGGTACAGCATGTCACGTGCTTGGCTCCTCGACAGTTTTAGATGTTCTCGAAAAACAACTCAAAATAAAAGCCGGAAAAACCACACGCGACGGACTATTTAGTATCGAAGTTGTTGCATGTATCGGTGCTTGTGGATTAGCTCCGGTTATTTGTATTAACGGTGAGTTTCATGCAAAAGTAAACCCAGAAAAAATTAAACAGATTGTTGAAACATTAAAGAATCAAAACTCTTAGGCTATGACAAACAAGTTGGAAAAAGACAAAAAGTTTCTGATTGAAAATTTACTTTCAGAAAAACCTGTCAATAAAAATATTGAAGACAGTCTTGCCGAATTTAAAAACGAAAAAATTACAGTTCCTCACATTTACGTAGGTGCAGGTACCTGCGGATTAGCATCTGGAGCCGATAAAATATTAAAAGCTGTTGAAACATATCTTAAAGACAAAAAAATAACAGCTGTTGTTATTGAAACAGGTTGTATTGGATTATGTTCATCGGAACCATTATTAGATATTCAAATACCCGGAAAAAATCGAATTTCTTTTGAAAAAGTTACAGAAGAAAAAGTTGCAGATATTATAGATAAAATTCTAAATATTGAACTGCCTGATTCAAAAATTTTAGGACAATTCAAATCACCAAAAATGCTTAGTTGGGAAAATGTCCCATTTATTCACGAACACCAGTTTTTCAAAAAACAAATGCGTTTGGTTTTAAAAAATTGTGGAATTGTAAATCCTGTAAATATAGAAGAATACATTGCACGTGGCGGTTATGCTCCTTATCTTCAAACATTACGTAAAAAATCTTCAATAACTGTTTGTGACGAAATAGAAAAATCTGGACTAAGAGGCAGAGGCGGTGGAGGTTTCTTAACAGGAAAAAAATGGAAATTTGCTGCAGGAACCGAAAGCGATCAGAAATATTTAATCTGCAATGCAGATGAAGGAGACCCCGGAGCATTTATGGATCGTGCTGTAATTGAGGGTGATCCACATCGACTAATTGAAGGAATGGGAATTGCTGCTTTCGGAATCGGAGCAACAAAATCTTATGTTTATATCCGTGCAGAATATCCACTGGCAATTAAACGTCTGAAAATAGCACTGGAACAGGCACGAGAATATGGTTTACTTGGCGAAAATATTTTTGGAACAGGAGTAAACTTCGATATAAAAGTTAAAATGGGAGCTGGTGCATTTGTTTGTGGTGAAGAAACAGCACTTATAAACAGCATCGAAGGAAAAAGAGGAATGCCTCGCCCTCGACCACCATTTCCTGCAGTTAGCGGATTATTTGGCAAGCCAACAATTATAAATAATGTTGAGACTCTTGCGAATATCCCCGGAATTATGGAAAATGGTTACAAAACTTTTGCGGCAATTGGAACCGAAAAAAGCAAAGGAACCAAGGTTTTCGCCATGTCTGGTAAAATTGCTTTCACCGGATTAGTTGAAGTACCAATGGGAACAACTATTCGCGAGGTCTTGTTTGATATTTCGGGTGGAATAAAAGACAATAAAAAATTTAAAGCAGTTCAGATTGGTGGTCCATCTGGTGGCTGTATTACCGAAGCAAATCTCGACATCCCAATCGACTATGAATCAATAATAAAAGCAGGAGCAATGATGGGTTCTGGCGGATTGGTTGTAATGGACGAAGAAACCTGCATGGTTGATATTGCAAAGTTCTTTATGAATTTTATTCAGAGCGAAAGTTGTGGAAAATGTATTCCCTGTCGCGAAGGAACTAAAAGAATGTTGGAAATTCTTGAAGGTATAACCAAACGTCCAAGTAATGACAATACATATAGTGCTTTAGAAAGAGTAAACGGTGTTATTCAATTAGAAAAATTAAGCACAGTTATTAAAGAAACTTCGCTTTGCGGACTTGGGCAGACTGCTCCAAATCCAGTATTAAGCACATTAAAATGGTTCAGACACGAATACGAAGAACATATTTTTGATCGTAAATGTGCTGCAGGAGTTTGTACCGAACTAAGAATCTTCAAAATAGATGTAAGTAAATGTACCGGATGTACTGTTTGCGCTAAAAAATGCCCAAGCGGTGCAATTATCGGAGGAAAGAAAACACCTCACTTTGTTGTTCAGGATAAATGTATTTCATGCGGTGCATGTGTTGAAGCATGCAAGTTTGATGCAATTGAAATTTTATAAAACAAAGAACAATTAAAATCAAAAACAATGAACTTTACTATAGAAGTTAATAATCAGAAGATAGAAGCAGTAAAAGGAGAAACCCTTCTTGAAACTTTAACTGCAAACGGAATTAAAGTTCCAACTCTTTGTCACATGAAAGGAATGATTCCAACAGGTGCTTGTCGTATTTGTGTGGTGGAGCAAAAATTAACTGGAAAATTAATCACTGCTTGCTCATACCCGGTTGAAGAAGGAATGCAGATTCTTACAAATTCACCAAAAGTTACCGAATCAAGAAAAACAATTGTTGAGCTTTTACTTTCAAACCACCCCGATGATTGCTTATACTGTTCACGAAATAAAAACTGTGAATTACAAGATCTTGCAGAAACTTATCATGTAAGAGAAAGAAGAATAAGAGGTAAGAAAAACACACATCACTTAGATTTATCAAGTGCCAGTATTGTTCGCGATCCAGCAAAATGCATATTATGTGCACGATGCGTAAGAGTTTGCGACGAAATCATGAATGTAAATGCCATAGATATTTTATATCGTGGTAGCAAATCTGAAATTGGAACAACTTTTAATAAGGGCCTAAACACTTCAAGTTGTGTTAATTGTGGTCAATGCATAATGGTGTGTCCAACAGGAGCGCTTACTGAAAAAGATCATTTCCCTGAAATTTTAGAAGCATTGGCTCATACCAATAAAACAGTTGTGGTTCAATATGCTCCGTCAATTACAGTTTCTATTGCCGAAGAACTTGGACTTAAAGCTGGTGAAGATTTAAACGGAATAATGAACGCAGCTTTGCGTAAAATTGGTTTCGATTATGTTTTTGATACTTCTTTTACAGCCGATTTAACTATTATGGAAGAATCTGCCGAACTAATACAAAGAATTGTAAACGGCGGAACTTTACCAATGATAACTAGCTGTTGCCCAGGATGGGTAAAATATACCGAAGAATTTGCTCCGGAATTTTTACCAAATCTATCATCATGTAAATCGCCACAGCAAATGATGGGAGCATTAGTAAAATCTCATTTTGCAGAAATTTCAAATATAAAACCCGAAGACATTTATTCGGTTTCAATAATGCCATGCACTGCAAAAAAATTCGAAGGACAACGCAAAGAAATGACACAAAAAGGAATATCGGATATTGATGCTGTTTTAACTACCCGTGAATTTGTTAAGCTAATACAATTATTTGGTATTGATATGAATAATATAGAACCACAATTAGCCGATTCACCTTTAGGGTTAAGAAGTTCTGCTGGTAAACTTTTTGCCAACACTGGCGGTGTTATGGAAGCAGCGATTAGAACTGCATATTTTAAGTTAAATGGCAAAGAAATGGTAAACTTCAAAATTCCGCCTTTAAGAGGAACTAAGGGATGTAAAATTGCAAAAATTCAAATAACAGAAAAACTTGAAATTGGTGTAGCTGTTGTTAGCGGACTATCAAATTCCGAAGAACTTTTAAAAGAAATTAAAAACGGAAGAAATGATATTCATTTTATTGAAGTTATGGCATGTCCCGGTGGTTGCATTAGTGGTGGCGGACAACCAATAAACTCAAATGAAGAAGCTTTAAAAGAAAGAATAAAATCAATTTATAAAATCGACGAAAAAGAACCAATAAAAGTATCTCATAAAAACCCTGAAATTATTGATATATATAAAGATTTTTTGGGCGAACCATTAAGTCATAAAAGTCACGATTTACTGCATACCAGTTATGCAAAACGCGATGATGTAATACTATAACAAAGTACTTAAAGTGCCTAAAGTTATAAGTACTTAAAGTTAAAAATTGAAAAAAATGGCAAAGTTCACAAATAGTAATCCACTTGTTTTTACGAGAAAAAATCGTTGCAAGATGTGTTATACTTGCGTGAGAGAGTGTCCCGTAAAGGCTATCAGTATTATTAATGGTCAGGCAAATGTTATAACCGACAGATGTATTGCCTGTGGTAACTGCGTAAGAAACTGTACACAGGAAGCAAAAATATATTATAACTCAATCGAAGAAACAGTAAATATTTTAAAGTCAGATAAAAGAAAAATTGCAATTGTAGCCCCAAGCTTTGTAGCTGAATTTCTAGAAATTGAAAATTACAAACAATTTGTTGGCATGATTAAAGCCCTTGGTTTTGATGATGTTGTTGAAGTAAGTTTTGGTGCAGATATGATTGCAAATGAATATAGAAATTTACTTACAAAATCAGATCTTCAGATAATTTCCAGTGATTGCCCAGCTGTAGCATTTTACATTATGCATTATATGCCCGAATTAGTTACAAAACTTGCACCTATTGTTTCGCCAATGGTGGCAACCGGTAGGATAATGCGTAAAAAATATGGCGAAAATGTGAATATTGTTTTTATTAGTCCTTGTATTGCAAAGAAAGCAGAATCACAAGAAATTAATGCTGTATTAACCTTTACTGAATTAAGACAATTATTTGCAAGTTTTAAAATATTTCAGAACAATGTTATAGAATCTGATTGGGATGAACCAAAAGCTGGCAGTGGAGCATTTCTACCCATTAGTAGAGGGTTAATGCAAAATATTTCAAAAAACGTAAATGTTGGCGATAATGATATTATTGTAACAGATGGTTATATAAATTTCAGAGAGGCATTAATGGAATTATCCTCCGGTCACATTAAATCACAATATACAGAACTATTATGTTGCGAAGGTTGCATAATGGGACCAGGCATGTCGAAAAACGGCAGAAAATTTCAACGCAGAAATTTAGTAAAATCATATGCCAACGAAAAAGTCAAGAATCTAAATATTGAAGAATGGCAAAAAAATATTGAAAAATATAGCGATGTAGATTTCAGTACACATTTCGAGAATATGGACAGAAGAGCCTCTGTTCCTGAAAGAAAAGAAATTGATCTTATTTTAAAAAACATGGGTAAATCTTCAGCTGAAGATTATCTTAATTGTGGTGCATGTGGTTATGCAACCTGTGAAGAGCATGCGATTGCTATATTTCAGGGATTAGCTGAAATTGATATGTGCCTACCCGAAACAATTAAAAAACTTCACTCAACAATTGAAGAATTACATACTACCAACGGAAAACTTGCCAACACACAACAACAGCTAAATAAATCTGAAAAACTTGCTCACATGGGACAACTTTCAGCTGGTATTGCACACGAATTAAATAATCCACTTGGCGTAATAACAATGTACAGTAATTTACTTAAAGAAGAAATTCCTGCCGATAGCCAGCTGTTTAAAGATCTTGAATTAATTGCCGAACAAGCTAATCGTTGCAAGGTAATTGTTGGTGGTTTACTAAATTTTGCAAGAAAAAATCAGGTTAAACTAACCGAAACAGATATTAATGAATTTGTAAAACATAGTCTTAGTTCTGTTATTATTCCAAATAATGTTACTGCATCTTTTTGCTCAGAAGTTAAAGAAGCTTTAATGATGATTGATGCAGAACAGATGATGCAGGTTCTTACAAATGTTGAGAAAAATGCAATAGAGGCAATGCCAGATGGCGGAGAATTAAAGTTGGTTGTTAAAGGAAATGACAAAGAAATAGAAATAAACATAAGCGATACCGGAACCGGTGTTGAGAAAGAAAATATGGACAAACTTTTCACTCCATTTTTTACTACAAAAGAAATTGGAAAAGGAACAGGACTTGGTTTGCCCATTGTTTATGGAATTGTGAAAATGCATAAAGGAAAAATTGATGTTATTTCCAATGTTGATAAAAGTCAGGGCCCTACAGGTACAACATTTAAAATTGCATTACCAAAAAATATTTAACAAATTAAAAAATACAATAAAATGAACTCCAGGAAATTAATTTTAATAGTAGATGACGATATTGATTTTATTAGTCAGATAAAACATTACTGCGAAAAATTCGGGTACGAAACAATGACTGCAAACAGCGAAAACGAAGCTTTAGAGTTAATTAAGACAAGAAAACCAGATCTGGCAATGCTCGATTTAATGATGGAAAAAGACGATAGCGGTTTTATTTTGTCATATAAAATCAAACAAAAATATCCTGATGTTCCTGTAATAATTGCAACAGCAGTTACTTCAGAAACAGGATTAATTTTCGGAGTAGAGTCGCATGAGGAACAACAATGGATTAAAGCCGATTTGATTATGGAGAAAGGTGTTCGTCCAGATCAGTTACAACGTGAAATAAAAAGATTACTTAAAGAATAAAAAAGTACTTAAAATACTTAAAGTTTAAAGTACTTAAAGTTATAAAACCACTCAAACTTTAGGCACTCAAGGCACTCTAAGTACTTTAGGCAATTTAAAACAAATAAGGATTATGTCAGATTTAAAAGTTTTAATAGTCGACGATGAGCCTGGAATTCGCTCAGGAATTTCAAGAATACTTAGAAATTACCGCGTAGGATATCCATTTCTTGAAGAAGATTTTGGCTTTACTTTAACTGAAGCCGAAACCGGAGAAATTGCTTTGGAAATTTTAGAAAAACAAGAAATAGACATTGTTTTACTAGATAACAAATTACCCGGTATTGAGGGAATAGATGTACTCGAACAAATAAATAAAAGAAATTACGACACAGCAGTAATGATGATTACATCTTACGCATCACTCGAGTTAGCAGTTACTGCCACAAAAAGAGGCGCATATAATTTTGTTCCCAAACCATTTACCCCAGAAGAATTACGTGGGGCAATTGAAAGCATTACAAAACATTTGTTTTTAAAACGAATGACAAAAAAGATGAGCGAAACCGCTCGTCAGATAAGATTTCAATTTTTATCTGTTTTGTCGCATGAATTAAAATCACCAATAAACGCTATCGAAGGTTACTTAAAAATAATGCAGGAGAAGCAAGCAGGTACTTCAATTGATGATTATATGCACATGATTAATCGCTCAATTGAAAGAATCACCGGCATGAGAAGCCTGATAATGGATATGCTTGATTTAACACGCATAGAAAATGGAACAAAGAGCAGAAACTTAAAAGAAGTAGATATTATTGAATGTACAAAAATGGCAATAAGCTCAATGGAGCCTATGGCTATTCAGAAAAATATAAAAATTCTTACAGATTTTCCGGCAAGTCTGTTATTAACTGCAGACAGTAACGAAGTTGAAATTATTGCAAATAATTTGATTTCAAATGCCATTAAGTATAACAGAGACAATGGAACTGTTACTATTTCAATTTTTACAGATAAAACAAATTTGAACATTATTGTTGAAGACACCGGAATTGGCATTAATGCCGAAGAACAAGAATTCCTGTTTCAGGAATTTATGCGAATTAAAAACAAAAAGACACAAAATATAAGTGGCAGTGGTCTTGGTTTATCTATTGTTAAAAAAATAATTGAGCTTTATAATGGAACAATAACTGTTGAAAGTCAGCCAGATGTTGGAACCAAATTTTTAGTTAAAATTCCGTTTAAAGCACAACCTGTTTAACAGCAATTTTTGAATAAAAAAATTCTTTATTTTAGCTGTTTGTAAATATTGTTTAACACATTTCAAACTGTTTGACAACATTTATTTATTTAAAACATCATGTTATTGCTCATTTCATCAATTTGTTACAACGATTACGATGTCGTTTTTTCTTTTTGACCATTATACATTTCTACTGTTTTTTTAATAAATTAGCAGACTTTTCAATAACATTTATTAAAAAACAATTAAATAAAAATTTTATGGAAATAACAAAGTTGGCTCAAATGTTTGATGTGCTTAAAAGCAAAAGTAAAAAAAGATTAGTTGCTGCTTACGCAAACGATTCACATACCATTGGTGCGGTTAGTCAGGCAGTTGAAAAAGGGTTAATTGATGCAACTTTAGTTGGAGACGAGGAAACTATTAAAAAAGTTTGTCTGGAACATAAAATTGATGTCACAAAATTCAAAATAGTACAGGAAGCTGACGAAGTAAAAGCTGCAGAAAAAGCAGTCGCTCTTATTAATGCAGGCGAAGGTGATATTTTAATGAAAGGACTTGTTAGCACAGATAAATACATGCGTGCTATATTGAGCAAAGACAAGGGCATTATGGAAAGCTCAAATGCTACACTTAGTCACGTCTCTGTAGTTGAAGTTCCAAATTATCATAAATTGTTGATTGTATCTGATGTTGCAATTATTCCTGCTCCAGATTTAAAACAAAAAATTACTATTGCAAACTATCTAATAAGAACTGCTAAAGCTTTACAAATTGATTTACCAAAAGTAGCTATTATCGCTGCTACCGAACAAATGATGCCAGGAATGCCGGCATGCGTTGATGCTGCAATTATTTCCAAAATGGCCGACCGTGGACAAATTAAAGGTGCTTTAGTAGATGGTCCTCTTGCTTTGGATGTTGCTATTGATAAAGAAAGCTGCGAAATTAAGAAATTAGTAAGTCCTGTTGCAGGTGATGCTGATTGTTTATTGTTTCCAAATATCGAATCTGGCAATGTTTTCTTTAAATCAAGTACAAAATTAAGTAACGGCGAGCTTGGTGCAGTTGTTTTTGGAGCCAAAGTTCCTGCTGTTTTAACATCACGTGGCGATAGCGAACAAACAAAGCTATATTCTATTGCCTTAGCTGCACTTATTGCAAAATAGACGTTATTTATAACTAAATAAAGTTCTTTATTAAATTTTGTCATTCAGAGCGAAGCGAAGAATCTAAATATAGATACTTCACTTCGTTCAGTATGACAATTTGAGTTTTTATATATTAAAAAATTATAAAATTAAATACTATGGACCACCTAATTTTAGCGATTAACCCGGGTTCGACATCAACAAAAATAGCTGTTTATAAAAGTCGCAAAAATATTTTTTTAACAAATGTCAAACATACACAGGAAGAACTTCGACAATTCCAGAAAATTTCACATCAATTTGAATTCAGAAAAAACAAAATCTCTGAGGAGCTAGCAAAAGCAGGGTTTGACATCAAAAATTTTGAAATAATTGTTTGCCGTGGTGGTTTGTTAAAACCTATTAAAGGCGGTGTATACAGAGTTAACGAAAATATGCTTCGCGATATCAGCAATCCAATGGGAGAGCATGAATCAAATTTAGGCGGAGTTATTGCAAACGAATTAACAAAAGAAATAGGAAATGGCGTAATTGCTATTATTGTTGACCCAACTTGTGTAGACGAACTAGAAGATATTGCTAGAATTTCAGGAATGCCAGAACTTCCTCGTAAAAGTTTTTTACATACACTAAACCAACGAGCTGTGGCAAGAACGTATGCACAAGATCAAGGCGTTTCTTACGAAAACATAAATGTTATTGTGGCACATTTAGGTGGTGGCATTTCTGTTGGCGCGCATTATAAAGGAAGAATTATTGATGTTAACAACGGTCTGAATGGCGATGGTCCAATGTCACCTGAACGTAGTGGTGGCTTACCCGTTGGTCAATTAGTTGAACTTTGTTTTTCGGGTAAATTCTCAAAAGAAGAAATACTGAAAAAAATTAAGGGCTATGGTGGCTTATGTGCATATTTAGGAACAAACGATGGAACTAAAATCGAAAAGTTGATAGAAGAAGGAGACGTTTATACCAAACTTATATATGATGCAATGGCATATCAGATTGCAAAAGAAATCGGATCGTGCAGTACTGTTTTAAAAGGAGAAGTTGACGGTATCCTGCTTACAGGTGGTATTGCTTACAGCAAATATATAGTTGAAAAAATAACAGAAAGGGTTAAACATCTCGGACCTGTTAGAATATATCCTGGAGAAAGCGAAATGGAAGCTCTGGCATATAACGGATATCTGGCACTAAAGGGCGAGGTTGAAATTCAGGAGTATTTGTAATTACATTCAGCTCCTCTGGAGCTGCTTTCTTTTTTCTTTGTTTTTATAAACATTAAACTCCTACGGAGTTTAAAACACAAACGAGTTTAAACTGCAGTTAGGTCTTTCGACCTGACTGTTTTTATTTCATTTATTCGCATTTCACGAACCACTATAGTATTCACCTTCCCTCAGAGTCTCTTAAAAAGGACTCTGAGATAAACTGGTTTACAAACTAGTCCAATATACGGAGTCATGTTGAGGCTCTCGAAACATGTGTGAGGGATTGTGGGCAAATCCTTCGAGAACCTCAGGATGACTGTGGTTTGTGATGTTACAAATTGGACTAAGTATTAATTCACTTTGGTATTACACAAATAGATTTTAATTGCAGTCTAGTCTTTCAACCTGACTATTTTTATTCAATTTCCTCATCTTCTCTCAGAGTCTCCTGAAAGGGACTCTGAGAAAATTTAATTTTATTCTTTATCTTGCAGAATGTTTTACAAAACAGAAAAGCATGAACAATAATAATATTGAAACAGCAAGATTAATAATCGATTTTTTTCATCGTATTTCAATGCACCATGCTATTTGGTTTGCAGAGGTTTCGGAAAAACTTGGGAAAGTAAAAGCCTATGAAATTTTAGATACTGTTTACAAACAAAGCTATGAGATTCAAATGAAAAGACTTTCAAAAATCATGGGTTTTGAAATGACGGATTCACTTCCATCAGGACTTGTAAATTTACCAAGTGAAAAGCTAAATGAATTACGCGAAGGAGTTGCAATTAACTGGCTTGCAAATGACGGTATATGGTTTCAGGCTATTGAATTTACTTCAGGTATGGCAGATGCTAAACATTGCAATGATGCAAGTTGGGCACAATTTGCTCCCTTTGAAGCATGGTCGATTAAAAGACTTTTGAATCTGCCGGAATTACCAGGTTTAGAGGGCTTAAAACAAGCATTTAAATATAGATTATATTCCTTTATTAACAAGCAATCAATTATCGAGGAAACTGGAAATAGCTTTGTTTTCAGCATGGATGATTGCCGTGTACAATCTGCACGTAAACGTAAAGGACTAGATGATTATCCTTGCAAATCAGCCGGAATAATTGAATTCCCGGAATTTGCGAAAGCCATTGATCCAAGAATTAAAACTTCTTGCATTTGTTGCCCTCCTGATGAACATCCAGATTCGCATTTTTGTGCATGGAGGTTTTATATTGAGTAAATCATTTAACAATACTGAAATTTTTAACTATTGTTTTATTTGAGTTTATAAGCCTTAGAGAATAAATACCTGCATTTAGAAAACTCACCTCAATCTCGTTTGTGTATTTATTTCTACATAGCACCTCTCCTATTGAATTTATTATTTCATAGTGTTCAAATAAATATTCAGTATTTATATGCAATATGGAATTTGCTGGGTTTGGGTATAAACCAATAACAGTATTTGAAAAAGAATTGTTTTTTATTGAACTTAAATTCATAGTTATTAGAAAAGAAACAAAATCAACTCCACAACTATTATAAGCATACAAATTTACCTGATAAGTTCCTGTGTCAGAATAAGTATGTGTTGGATTCTCCTCAGTACTAGTCACATTATCACCAAAATACCACTGATATATGTTTGCAGAAGTACTTGTATTGGTAAAACTAACAACAGAATCAACAATTGTATATGAAAAGTTTGCTATAGGATTATCTAAACATGAACAAATATTAGGAATAATGTTATTTGATGAAATTAAAATGTTTTGAATTGTTATTCCTGTATCTACCTGCAAAGTAAGATTGTGAGTAGAATAAGCAGAATCAACAGAAGGTATATATGGACCTCCAGGATATGAAATACAATCTTCAAGACCTGTAGAATCGCATAACACTAATGAAATTCCACTCTGACTCATATATTGCGAATCAACAATTTTTCCTACATAAACAAGCTCTTTATTTGATAAAACAAGCTCGTCATTAAACCAAAGTTTTCCAAAACTAGGATAGTCTGGTGAACCAAATGGAAAATACTGTATATAACTTATAGAAGTAAAATCAGGATCAATTTTATATAATGTTGAACTATAACTAAAATAAATATCCCCGCTGGCTCCTCCAGGAAATAAAACATTAAGTAAATGATTTGAATCTTCATTAATTACTCGAAATGGAGCCACGTTATATCCAGTTAAAGCAGATTCAAAATTTCCATTGTTATCAAGTTTAGCTAAAGAAAATTGAGCTCCACTATAAAAATTATTATAATGGTAACCAAAACTTACATAAATTTTATTTTCAGAAGAATAAAAAACATTTGTGCCAAAAAGTACTATCCCATACTGAGAATAAGGTTCTGTTGTATAATAAAATCCCTTGCTAAAAATAATGTTTCCTGCTGAATCTAACTTTGAGGTATATGCAAGTTGCGTACAAAGCGTCTGAGGAAAATATGGTGGATATTGTGTTAAACAATTAAAATAATCTAAAATCCCACCGCAAAAAAGAATTGAATGATCAGGTAATTCAATTGGACTACTAACTGTTTGTGTTTGTTGAAAACTGTTATGAAAATGCTTAGACCAAATCTCATTTCCACTTGTATCCATTTTTACAATCATCGCACTTGAACTATCAGTTCCAGAAATTAATAAATTACCATCATGTAATTTTATCATTCCTTTTATTGTAGTTCTTGAAGAGCGTGATATTTTTTTTGCCCAAATCGGATTGCCAATGGAATCAACTTTTAAAATCCAGGCATAAATATCAGATGAATAATATTCCATAAGTGAAATATAAGCACCATTTTCTTCAGAAGCTACTATAAAGTTAGTAACTGTTGAATTTGAAAATCCTGAATATGATTTCTGAAAAATGAAATTTCCTGATAAATCTGTTTTAAGTAATCCGGGAGGACTTGTAGCAATTAATAAATTACTATCATTAGAAACAGTTAAAGCCGCTCCTGAATATGAATTGCCATATCTTTTATAAAACGATTGACAATGCACAACATAAGGAAATATAATTATAAATGAAATTACTAAAATTCTCATACGATTAAATCTAGTTGCTTTGTTAAGACAAGTTTTAACTATTTTGGTTGCCTAAACTAATATATATTTCTTCTATGAATACAGTTTGTCATTTCGAGTGGAGCGAGAAATCTAGTCTAAATACCCGAACCAGATTTCCTTCGGAGAAAAAGTTCTTCACCCCGCCGATGCTAAATTCAGAATGACAAAAGATCTGTTAATCTGTGACAATCATTCTTCATAAAAATTAACATTCACAACTCCTCCTATTTTCTTACATTTGCCATTCTTTTAATTTAGAAATAAATGATTGACCCAAATACTCAACCCATTGTAAAGGCTGTAAACATCAAAAAAACATTTAAAGATGTTATTGCTCTTGCCGGTGTTGACCTTGAAATAATGCCTTCTGAGTTTACAGCATTACTTGGACCAAACGGTGCCGGAAAAACAACTTTAGTTGAAATAATTGAAGGAATACAAAAACCGGACAGTGGAGAAATAACATTATTTGGAAAACACTGGAGTGGTAATAAAGACGAGCTTTATAAACAAATAGGACTATCATTTCAGGAAACAAAGTTTGAAGATAAATTAACAGCTGCAGAAACTTTAAAAATGTTTGCTTCATTTTATGGTTTAAATGATAACAGAGTTGAGGACATTCTGAACATTGTTAATTTACAGGAAAAACGCAAATCGTATGTTGTAAATCTTTCGGGTGGACAACGCCAAAAGCTTGCATTGGGAATTGCACTTTTAAATAATCCCAAACTGTTAATTCTTGATGAACCCACTACAGGCCTTGATCCTACTGCAAGAAGAGAGATATGGTCAATACTTCATGAACTGAAAAAGAATCATGGAACATCAATGATACTCACAACACATTACATGGAAGAAGCCGAAAATCTTTGCGAAAAAATTGTGATTATTGACAAGGGTAAAGTTCTTGCAAAAGGAACTCTGGAACAACTTATAGCCGAATCTAAAACCAGCGAAATAGTTCAATTTAAAGTATTAGATAAAACGAAATTCCCGGATTTTAGTAAGTTTAAAGATTTACGCGAAATTCAATGGGAAGATTCTACAAACGTTGTTACAATGAGTGTTGATAACACTTCCGCTTTTCTGCCAGAAATGGTAAGCTATTTAAACAATGCCGATTGTAAAATTTCTGAACTTCGCTGTAGATATGTTACACTCGACGATCTTTTTATTAGAATGACAGGCAGAAAGTTAACCGATTAATCAAAGAGAAATGTTAAAGCAATTTACACAATTATTAACTATACAGTTCAAAGAATTTTTTCGCGAGCCGGGTGCACTTTTCTGGTCGTTTATTTTTACAATTTTAATGTCATTTGCTTTAGGAATGGCTTTTTCTGATAAACCTGCCATTACACAACATGCAGCTATTGTTTTACCAGCAACAACCGATAGTTCT
Organism: Bacteroidia bacterium; assembly: GCA_016218155.1. NCBI lineage: Bacteria > Pseudomonadati > Bacteroidota > Bacteroidia > Bacteroidia bacterium. The sequence goes on along the minus strand of JACREQ010000085.1, from coordinate 7,045 downwards.
TTATTAAAAGCATATCTAGATAAAAATTGCAGTAAAGACATTTCTCAAAAAGATGAATATGAGAACACTGTTGATAACAACGAACTTGGAAAAACAACTACTCACTTTGTTCCTTCCACATGGAACGAAAGTGAAATAATGATGAAACGCGGACAAATTGAAATTATTCTTACCGAAAATAACGGAAAAATAAATTACCATTTCGATCCTGCCAATGCTGCATCAAGACTTGCATACATAACTATTTCCGGGATGATGAACGGAAAGAATCTTATTACTCCAAACACATTAATAAAACCTTTAGAAACAAAAGGTACACGATATATTGACTTTCTTGTACCCGGTTTACTTGCTATGGGAATAATGAGTTCCTGCCTATGGGGCATTAGTTACGGATTAATTGAAAAAAGATCGAAAAAATTATTGCGAAGGCTTGTTGCTACGCCTATGAAGAAATCATTGTTTATGATAACAATGTTCATCTCACGCTTTGTTTTTGCAATACTTGAAACAATTGCTTTATTAACATTTGCATATTATGTGTTCGATGTTACAATTCAAGGGAGCTTAATTGCATTCGCTGCAGTTTTAATCAGCGGTAGTTTTTTCTTTATGGGGTTGTCTATTTTACTTGCTTCACGTACCGCAAACACTCAGGTTGGTAATGGTTTTATTAGTGCCATAACAATGCCTATGATGTTACTTTCTGGAATTTTCTTTAGCTATAGTAATTTTCCTGATGTTATAATTCCAATTATTAAATATTTACCTCTTACACTTTTTGCGGACAGCTTACGAAGTATTATTAATGAGGGCTATGGTGTTATGGATATAATACAGCCATTGTTAATTTTATCGCTTACAGGACTAACAACTTTCTTTGTAGGTTTAAAGATTTATAAGTGGTACTAAAAAAGTGACTAAAATATTTATAGTGACTAAAGTGTCTAAAGTTATTTAGAAAATTTATTTTTTTATAATTCTTATTTCAACTCTGCGATTCATTTGTTGTTCTGCCGATGTTCGCTCCTCGGTAAGAGGTCTTGTGCGCCCAAATCCCTTATAAGAAAGACGGTTTTTGTCAATACCAAAACCTATTAAATAATCATAAACCGCCATTGCTCTGCGTCCAGATAAATTATCATCATCATTATTATGACAACAAATATGACCTTCAATACAAATTTCTAATGTTGGATTCTCATTTAATGTTTTAACAAGTTTCTCAAGGGTTTTAAATGATTCTGGCATTGGTTGGGGCGTTCCCCCATAAAACGTAATATTTTTAAGAGCAATTTTATCGCCAACTTCTGATTTTTTGACAAATTCAGCAATTTCATTTTTAATTGTTTCTTGTTTAGGTTTTATTACCGCAACTGGTTTGTCTACAACAACATTCTTTACCGGTATTTTTTTCTTAAAGCATAATTCAATACTTACCCTTCGGTTTTTATCCCATTTTTCTGATTTATACTTTAAGTTTGTTTTCCCAAATCCTTTAATTTTAATTGAATCTGAAACAACACCTTTAACATTAAAATAGTTTTTTACACTCTCGGCACGTCTAATAGATAGCTTGTTATTATAATCAAAATTTCCAATACTGTCACAATATCCATAAATATTTACAGAACTAATATTTTCGACATTATTTAAAACCAACAATGAATCGATAGTATTAACAGAAGATTGACTCAATAACGCTTTATCAGAATCAAAATATAATTCATATTGTTTCTTCTGCTGAGAATAACAAGCAGAAAAAAATAATCCAAAAAGAAAAAATAAAGAAAACTTCATTTTAATTTTAAAGAATTATTTTAAAAATAACTCTTTAACAATTCAAAATATTGTGTTAATCCTGAAAAATAAAATAAGGACCTGAAAAATTTCAGATCCTTATTGGTAAACAAACATTATAAATTATTTGTACGTTGTTGCATTTAACCATTTACTTGTTATCTGATCAATTTTTTTAATTGTTACATCATTTGGATCAATTCCGTCTGTGAATGAAACAATAATTAAATCGTATGTTCCCACTTTGGCCAGATAATAAGTGGCATAAAAACCAGGAATATCAGAAGGGTTATATGCACTACTCTCTTTTGTTTTACCTTGTGCATAAGATGCAGTTTCATATGAAATACCATTTATGGTTACTTTAGAAAACTCGGATGATTTACCTGGAATTTCTTTTTTTGCAGCTAACTGCATATTCTGTAACCAATAAAAATTATGTACAGGCCCTACCTGAAATTTTGCACTTAACGCCTGAAGTACAACATTTTTTAGTTCTTCAAAGCTATTACCCTGATTTTGAAAATAGGCATAAGTAATAATAGTTTTAAACTCTTCCGATTTGTCTTCAATTGCTAACTGACCCTTAACTTCAATTTCGCTTGATATTGAATAGCTTGCACTATCAGCATTCGCAGCTTTTACAAAAATAAACTCATTCTCATCATAAAATCCATCAGAAAGAGGTGCTTGTTTAATTGTTAAACTTCCTGATCCATAAATAACACCTTCGTCCCAATCATCAATTTTAGTACTCTCCCATTTTTTATAGTACTCATTCCATTTATCTTCATAATGTGAGCCTATTATTTTATATCCTATACCACTGGCATCCATAGTCATTTCTGTCATTCCCCACATTCTTGGAGTACTACATAAATCCTTTTTTGAAAAACCAGCATCGTCAAAAGTAAAATCAGATGTTCCATCTTCTTTTAACAAATAAGCAGTATATTCTTTTTTACCTGATAGTTTTGCTGCTATATCTTTTTTATCAAAACTAATATAGGTTGGCACATCAAGACTACTTAAATTAATATATAAAAGATAGTTATCAAAAGCCGCCAATCCTGATGGAAGTGGAATAGTAACTTTTATTGACTTTATTGTCTTACAATCGCAATCAGCACTTGTTACAGTTGCTTTATTTACATAAAACTTTGACTCTTGTGCATTTATCAATAATGATAAAGAGTTTAAAATAACCGCTATTAAAAGTATTTTTTTCATTGCTATTTATTTTATTTTGTTTTAACAAATAACACTATTTCAATTTTTTTGCAAGAAATGTTAAATAAACATACTCATCTGAAGTATTTGGAGTAGGATCAACATCATAAGGAAAAGGAAGAGTTTCAAATGTTTTTCCACCGTCTTTTGATAAGAAAATAGCACCAGGATATTGATTTTTTTCGCTGCGGCTTGATGCTGCAGATGGAACTTCTACGCCTAACACAAACTGATCTCCGTCGGTAATAAAGTGACGATAACCATAATAAGAGCTTTCAGATTTTGGAGAAAATAATTTATCCGGCGTAGAATTTAACCATGTTTTACCATTATCATCTGTATAAAAAATCTGATCGTATGACGAATAAACTATTCTATCGCTACAGAAACCAACACCTCTTGATGAATTTCTTTCTGTTGGAGGAGTAATCGCTGTCCATGTATTTCCTTCATCTTCGCTAATAGACAAAACTGTTTCTTCAAAATACCATGCCTGTGCAAGAATTTTTTTACCATCTGCAGAAACTGCAAGCCATGCTTCTGGTCCAAAGCCCGGACTGGAATGTGTTGTATCCTTTAAACAAGGAGAAGTTTTCTTTTCCCAATTACTTCCACCATCCTTAGAAATATAAAACAAGCCCTGTGAACTTAATGCATAAAGCATTTTTGATTTTCCGGCAGTAATAACATAAGACGCATAAGGATTTTTAGCTGTATCAAGATTTTCTACCGGCACCCATGTTTTACCACCATCTGTTGATTTAATAACACTAACTTCTGTTCCAACAACACTTCCATATAAAGTACCATCTTCATCAGCTGTCATATATGATGGAAAACCAATGCAAGTATCTTTTTTTGCAAACTCTTTCCCGAATTCAGAGCCAAAAATTGAAGAAGTTGGATAATAATACATTAGAAATTGTCCGTTGTTACGAGGACGTATTTCGTTGCTATCATCTGTAGTCTTTGTATCTCCACCACAAGAAACTAATAGTGATCCAATAAAGATCGTTGCAATAAAAAATAAGTTTTTCATAAGCTATAATTGATTTAATGTTTTTGCAAACATAAGCCCAATGCAACTTATGTAAATAATAAACTAAGTGAATGGATAAAAAAACTGAGTGAATGAAATGAAAAAGGGAGTAAAGGGATTTTTAATTATTTGAGAATAATTTAATAGAAATTAAATCGGAGTTATAAACTCCGATTAGAATTATTTGTTACAAAGTAGGGAAATACTTCAAAACCGCTTCACGATATGATTTTCCTATTGGAATTTCGTGTTTTCCAATTATTAATGCGTTTAAATGAATGGCTTCCACTTTTTTAATGTTAACAATATAAGTGCGATGCACTCGAACTAAAAATGGAGATTGAATTCGTTGCTCCAGGTCTTTAAGAGTATAGCTTACAATCAATTTTTCATGAACAGTATGAATAAAAGAATAATTATCGTAAGCCTCGGCAACTAAAATATCTTCGAAATTAATTTTAATGCTTAAATTATTCTTTGTTTTTACAAATACGAAACCAGTTTCAACTTCCAGCTTATTGTCAATTTCAGCTTTTTGAACATTGTTAAAAGCCAACTCAAGTGTAATTGCTATTTCCTTTTCGTTAAATGGTTTAATTATATAACCCAGAGGTTGTATTTGTTTTACTCGGTCTATTGTGCTTTTATCGGTAAATGCTGAAATAAAGATTATTCCAATATTCAGATTTTTAATTAATGTTGCCAGATCTATTCCGTCTATTTCGCTATTTAAATTAATGTCTAACAATAACAAATCAGGAATAAGTTGCTCAATTTTTTTCTTTGCATCAAATGGCTGATGCGAAATTCCGCATACCTCATAACCCAAGTCTATTAATATTCCTTCAAGGTCTGAAGCAATTATTGGATCATCTTCAACAATAAAAATTCTTTTCTTTTCCATATTCCGGTTACAAAGGTATTTGAATTTTAATTATTGTTCCATTATTATTTTCAACTAACATTTTTCCTGATAATTTTGTTGTAAACGAGCGCAATAGCTGAAACCCAAACCCACCAAAATTATCTAAATTATCGAGTTTGGGAATACCAGATCCATTATCTTTAATTGACAAATTAATATTGTTTTCTGATTTGTTTGCAGATATTTCTATTACCCCTTCACTAACTTTACTAAAGGCATGTTTTAGAGAATTAATAACTGCCTCATTAATAATTAATCCGATAGAAATAGCCATGTCAACAGAAATAAATATTGGCTCTATTTTAAAATCTAATAAAACTTTTGTATTTTGTTGTGAGTTTGATTGCACAACAGCATTGCACAAATCGGGTATATATTCTAATAAATTGATTTGCGATATTTCATCTTTGCTATACAGTTTCTGATGAATTAAGCTTATTGCATGTATTCTGTCACGTGCCTGCTTAAGTGATTGGACAGCTTCGCTGTCTGTCATTTTTCTTGCCTGAAGATTTAATAAACTGGAGGTTAATTGTAAATTGTTTTTTACACGATGATGCATTTCACGGACAAGTACTTCCTTTTCTTTTTCACGTTGTTCAATAATTTTTTTCTGTTCTTCTAGCTGCACGTTACTTTTTTTAAGTAGTCTGCCCCAGTTTAATACAGCAAAAACTATGATTAGAATTAATATTATAATAACAATTAACGAATTTCTAAAATATATTTCCTGAGCATATTTTTCTTTATCCAGCTTTCTTTCAAGTGTTAAACTTTCAATATTTCTCTGCTTTTCAGAGATGTCATATTTTGTTTGAAGTTCAGCTAGTTTAGAATTATTACTTACATTTATTAAGGTATCTTTTAAGGCCATGTATTTAACATGATGAAAATAGGCTTTTTGAAAATCATTTTGTTTTTCAAAAAGTTTCGATAACTCCCTATGAAAAGACTGATGATAATCGCCTGCACCAAGCTTTTCGGCAAGTAAAAGTCCGTTAATAAAGTTTTTTTCTGCTTCTTCATACTTTTTTAACAACATATACGCATCACCGATGTTCAAATAACATGGAAGCTTGCCGTATTCGTCTTTTAATTTTACTTTAATCTTATATGACTGATTATAATATTCTAATGCTTCAGATATTAACCCCATTTCAGATTTTAAAGAACCAATATTAAACAAAGTCTGACTTACCCCTTTCTCATTGTTAAACTTTTTTCTAATCCCTAATGCCTGAACATACAATGCATAAGCAGTTGTATAGTTTTTTTCGAGTTTATTTATGATTCCAATATTGTTATAAGATTCAGACATTGCAAGACTATCTTTTAGCCCTTCTCTAATTTCCAATGCTTTTTTATATGCAGATAACGCCTCAGCATTCTTTCCTTCTTTCCAATGAATTATACCTATCTGATTCCAGGCATCAGCTCTTCCCTTTTCATTATTAATTTTTTCATAAATCTCTAATGCGTTTACAAAATCATTAAGCGCCTGAGTTATATTACCTTGTTTTGTAAATACTTTTCCCGAACCAATTAGAACCTCAGCTTTTAATAAATAGTTTTTATAATCTTTTAATAAAGACATTGCACTGTTATATGCAATATGTGATTGCCTGAATTCACTTTTTTCATATAAATAATTACCTAATTCTATATAAGATTGGCATGCACTTTCAAGATTATTTGTTTGCTCATATAACAATGCAGATTGTTCGTAACATTGTTTAGCTTTAGTTAAACTATCGAATATTGTATAAATTTCGGCAGTTTCAAAATAGGCTTCAGCTGCAAGGTCTTTAATTTTAAGCCTTTTTGATAAAGATATTGCATTGTTAAAATATTCTATTGCTAAATTCGTGTCGTTTTTTATTGCTTCATTTCCTTTTAATATTAACGACTTCGCAATTTTTATTGAATCTGCAGACTGAGCATTTGTATAAAAAGATACAAACATGAAAATAAAAAGAATACATATTTTCCTCATATCTTTTATTGTATCATAATCTCCCTTATACTAAATAATGCTAATCGGGATTTGTAAT
>JACREQ010000084.1 GCA_016218155.1 Bacteroidia bacterium | reverse complement strand
CCTTTTGCATCTTCCTTTTCTCATGTTCAAATAAAGAAGTGGAAAAAATACCGGATACTGTTTTATCCAAAAATAAAATGGCAGCATTGATGGTGGATGTTCAATTAATGGAAGCCGCTATGAATACGAACATTATGAAAACAGAGTTTTCACCAGCCACTCCTCCCAATACAAATATTTTAAAAAAGCATGGTATTAGTAAAAAGCAATTCGATGAAAGTTTTGAGTATTACGCACAGCACCCTGAGTTATTTGCAGAAATATATCAACTTGTATTGGATGATTTGAGTAAGATGCAAGCGGAAGTAATGAATAAGAAGTGATTTCTTTTGATCTCATCCTAAATGTCATTTTCTCATCTCCCTCAAAAACAGCTTATCCGTGTCTTTTATAGATTGTTCAATTGAAATAAACTTATAATCAGGAAAAGCCGGCCTTGTTTTTTCATTTGAAAATTGACGAACGTTATGAGCTGACTGAGCTGTTTCTTTTGTAATTAAAGACTATCTGTTATATCTTTTAAGGATTCTTTCAAAGTTTTTTGATTTTATAAAATTTTGTTTGATTTTATTTACGTGTATTATTTCCAAAAATCCAAATTCTACGAGACTTTTCAAATCTGCTCTTGCTGTAAAATTTGAAATATTAAATCTTTTTTCCAGCTCTTTACTAGTTAACATTCTATCCGCATCGTCATGAATTATTTTTAAAATTTGCGCCATCCTTTCATTTATGCCAGGTATTTTTAAAAATTTGGCAGCCTGAATAACTTCTCTTTGTTTTTTACCAATATACTCCTTTAAAGCCTCGAATGACTTTTCCATCGTTTTGATATGATAAGTCATTAGTGGACTATAAAAATAAGTAAAAGTTCTTTGAAATTATTGATAGATAGGGGTTGTAAGATAAAATATCTCGGTGACGATTTGAATTGAGTTCGTAGTTTGGGAAAAATATCCAACTATGAATCAAGGAAAATATGTTTTTGCTCAAGTAGCTAGCTTTCTGCCTGTACGAGTGTTTGATAGATGTGTATCTCAATTCGAAGGTAATAAATGGACAAAACATTTTACATGTTGGAATCAAATGATGTGTATGATGTTTGGACAACTGAGTGGTCGTGATAGTTTACGCGATTTACTGGTAACTATTAGTGCTCACCCAAATAAATATTATCATTTAGGATTAGGAAAAAATGTTTCCCGCTCCAATCTGGCCAATGCAAACGAGCAACGTGATTATCATATTTATGAAGCATTTGCTTACGAAATGATTGCTTTAGCAAGGAATTGTACTATTACAGAAACGGATTTTGCATTAGCCATAAAAGGAAATGTGTATGCCTTTGATTCCACAACTATAGACCTTTGCTTAAATGTATTTTGGTGGGCAACTTTTAGAAAAGCTAAAGGTGGTATAAAGCTGCATACCCTGTATGATGTAAAAACAGCCATTCCTTCTTTCGTACACATCACGCCAGCAAGCGTACACGATGTAAACGCACTTGATGTATTATTGTATGAAGCTGACGGTTATTATGTAATGGATAGAGGTTACATTGATTTTGAACGGCTATTTAATATTCATCAACACAAAGCTTTTTTTGTAACAAGAGCAAAAAATAATTTTCAATTTAATCGAATTTATTCTGCCAAAGTTGACAAATCTATGGGTGTTATGTGCGACCAAATAATACATCTTAAAGGCTTTTATCCTTCAAAGGAATACCCTGAAAAATTGCGTAGAATCAAATTTTATGACGCTGAACAAAAAAGAACATTTGTGTTTATTACAAATAATTTTGTGCTTGCAGTAATTGATATTGCAATGTTGTATAAGTATCGCTGGAAAGTTGAGCTATTCTTTAAGTGGATTAAACAACACTTAAAGATAAAATCATTTTGGGGCACTTCGGAAAATGCAGTAAAAACGCAAGTCTATATTGCAATCATCACTTATACACTGGTTGCAGTTATAAAAAGCAAACTTAAAATCAATCGCTCCATTTACGAAATTTTACAAATTTTAAGTGCATCGCTTTTTGATAAAACACAACTAAACCAACTACTTCAAAGCCCTATCTCTCAAAATGTCAAAGAACATATATGTAAACAATTGATAATCAATCTAATTTAATCGGACACTAGTGTAATAAATTATAAAAAAATATATGAGTTTAGATCTACAAAAATTATGCAAAGATGTTTGTCAACTAACAAAACAGGTTGGTGTCTTTATTAAGGAAGAAAGAAGTCGATTTTCTCGTAACTCTGTTGAAATAAAAGGCAAAAATGACTTTGTGTCTTATGTTGACAAAACCGCTGAGAAACAATTGGTAGAT
>JACREQ010000083.1 GCA_016218155.1 Bacteroidia bacterium | reverse complement strand
TGATAAACCCGGACAGGATAAAGAAATCTCCACCTTGCTCAATATTGTAAAGAGCAGCCCGAATAATGGAACGATTAAACTAACCGCTAATCCAACTAAAGAATTACAGGTAGGTGATGAATTAGAAATGAAAGTTTCACTCACTACTCCCGATGAGTCTATAGAGGAAATTATTTGGATAAAGGTTATCGATCCGGAATATCCGAAAGAATCAACTCCTAAAGAAGAAGAATCTTTTGAAAACATCGGATTGCCCGAACTGGTAAAAGTAGCAAAAAAAGATTGGGAAATTTTAGAAGGGCAAGGCATTTCAATGAACTATGATACTGTAATGTATCCTGTTGGAGAAGGCGATAAACTGGAAAAGGTTTATATTAACTTAGACAGCAGAGTATTTCTCAGTCATCGCATAAAATTAAAATCAGAAGAACAGATCACTACCGCTCAAAAGAAATATTTGTCTTCTGTTTATTTTCATGCCCTTTTCTTGTACATGATTACAAAAAGGCGGAACTACACTTTAACTATTTCAAAAGATGGCAAACAGGAAGATGTTACCGTGGACGAATATATACGAGATGTATTTGATAGCTATTACAGTGATTTTCTCTTAAATTTTGGGATGGAGCAGTTAATGGGGGTTTTGGAGGAATAGGGTTTATCGTATTAAATCTTTTCAGGGTCAATTTTGAAATTATCAAACACTTCTTTATCTTTTTGAGTAAGAGATACTTTAATTCCTATGTTTATCAAGATTAACTGAAAAGCATATTTCTGTAATGCTTTATCAGTTTTTATCCTCCCGGTTTCCTCATCCATAAAAACTTTTTTCCAAATATCATTCTTTAAGTTGAAATCATTTCTGGCAAAAAAAGCTACCACGCTTTCTTTCTTTCCATGCTCTATTCCAACTTTTAAAGTAGAATAAAGCATGTTTTGACCGATTGGACGGAAAAGCAGGCTAGTAGCATCAGATTTTCTATCTACCTTCTTGTCTCTTAAGAATTTATTTAAGGGAGGTATCTTCTCAAATAATTCAGTGAGTAGGCTTTCAATATAATTTTGTCTCTCTTTAATTTTTTCTTCCGATTCTCTTCTATGTGTAAATTTTACATAATCTTCTCCTGAAACTTTTATTCCAAAAACATTTTGATTCGTGAATATAGCGGTTACAAAGTCATATAGTACAATTATATTAGTAAATGCAGTCTTGTTGCTAACACTAATGCTTCTTGTTTGATTAAATTGGATAATGCCTTGCAATAACGGAAAATCTTCAACAAGATTTCTCGTGATAATAGCACAGTTATCTTCTTCGTCAATAGCAATGATTTCACTTTTGCTTACAGGCTTGGCATAGCGGTTAAGGGTTGAAAAAAGTCTTCTTGTTCTTATTAAGCCATCCTGTGTATTTTTATGAGCCAAGAATATTACTGTTATTTCCTCGTTATGCAAGCCTTCTTTTTCTTTAATTCCATCTTTAATTGCTTTTGTACGGTGTTGGCCATCAATGGCAAAAAGCTTCTCTTTACCACTGAGAGTAAGAATTCCTAAAGTTTTACTGAGATAATCTATTTCCTCTTCTTTTAAATTCTTATATTTCTCTATATCTAATTCTTGATATGTTGGATTGCCATCATAAATTCCTATGATCAACGCATTGAAGAAGCGTTGCTCCTGAGTTTTCAGATATTCAACTATTCTTTTTGTTCTATCCTTTACTTCTCTTTGAATTAGAGACTTAAGACCTTTGTTTTTATGTATTTCATCGGTTAGAGAAATCCTGTCTGCAATTTCATTGAATGTCATTACAGAAATGTAATATGTCCAATCGCCCATTCGGGCTCTTAAGGTCGGAAGTATTAATTTTCTTTTACTCATAAATATTCCTTAACTCGGATTTGATTTTAGCTTTAGGAATGTCTGTATTTATATGCGGAACAAATGTGTTTAATAACTTTTCTTCTACCTCATCAATTTGACTGTTATCGTTAATATTTGAAAAGAAAAAATATAAGTTGTCTTGATAAAGTTTTAACATTTCGTATACTTTGGGTCTAGGCTTCCCTTTTCCTGTTTGATCATCTAAATATTCATAGAACCTTTGTCTTAATGTCCTTGTCGTTTGTCCAACATAGAACAGATACTTGGTTTCAAAAAAGTTTGAAATTTGGGGTTTAACAATAAAACAATAAACACCTTTGTGATCTGGAATTTTAACTTCATTTTTCTTTTCAAACTTATATCCTTTCCAGTTTAGACTATAAGGAATTTGATTGCTTACATCGCTCCAATATTCAGGATATAAAAGAAACTTCCGAATATGTAGTTTAAGCTGCCCTTTTTTTATAAAATCAATATCGTAAGACATGGTATTAGATAAAACAAGCTGCACAACCCTCTCCCTCTGCTTCATCTAAAATATCCAGCAGATAAGGAGATTTTTCGTTGGAGATGCGATTCGTTCTCTTTAAATGTTCTTCTTTGATTTGGCACACGCGTTCGGGTTGGATGAGGTCTTCTAATCGCTCATCCTGAATCCATGTATAGCCGTCTTTTTCATATTCCATTGCCAACTTAAACTTATCTGGGTGCTGTTCGTATAGCCAAATCCATTCAATTTTTTGTTGGAAGAAACAGAAGAAACATCCGGAACGGCTGCGGGCATATTCACCTTTCTTGCCGGTTATCTCAAACTCTACTTTCTCATAATATTGCGGTATACCTACACCGCTTTCCCGCAAAATCCTAAAGATGTCATCCCTCACCAATACATCTTCATTGTCTAATAGTGGAAATTCATCCGCATAGGACAAAGGATAGTATATTGTTTTAAGGAAATCAAATACCACTTTATTGAAAACATTTATCCCCAAATTTAACAAAGTATTTAACTTATCAGTTTGTGGAAAATTTGAGGAAATCGGCTCATTGACAATTTCTAATACCCGTTTTGTCATAGCTTTATCAACATGTTTCTCATACAAATTAGCCAACACCAGAATATTGCCATTTTTCAGTGCTTTGTTGATAACGTCCTCACTCCAAATGTTCTTGCGGAATGGGAAGATAGACTGGATGTTGGGTTTCTTAGAGATATACCCTTCCCGGTCTTCATCGCCCCGAATACCCACATAAGAGATTACCGGATCATCCCCAACAAACCTTTCAAATGGCTCCAATTTTAGTTTCCTCGTACACCAGCGAGAATTAGAAGATGGTAAATAGCCTCCATATAATTTTAGAAAATGGTCAAACGGTGGTTCGTGGCTATCCTTACCGGCTTCTAAACGGGTAATTGTCTTCCCTATATATACTTCAAGGTTTTTAATGAGCATGTATGTTTCGTCCAATTCCTTGCCTGTATCGCAGAAATAGTATTCAATATCTAGTTGTGGATATTTACCTTTCAGATAAATTGCCAGAGCTGCGCTATCCTTGCCACCTGAAATGCCCAATACATGTCGAATTTTATTTTCCAT
>JACREQ010000082.1 GCA_016218155.1 Bacteroidia bacterium | reverse complement strand
TTGCACAATTTTAGTCCAAGCCCTGTTCCTTCTTCATTTGCTGTTCCTTTTGTTTGTACAAACTGATTTTTATCAAAAAGATACTTTATCTGTTCAGGGGGGATTCCGGTTCCATTATCGGAAACACAAATAATAATTTTATCGTCCAAAGTTTTATAAGTGATTTCCACTTTTCCATTCTTTCCTGTAAATTTCAAAGCATTTGAAAGAATATTTCTAATAACAATATTCAACATTTGAAAGTCAGCAAACACATTTACCTTTTTCTGAATACCTGAAATCAGTTTAATTTCTTTATTTCGGGCAAAAACTTCCATTAATTCAATATTATCATTTACTATTTTTGAAAGGTCAATAATTACCGGACAACAAGTCATAAAACCATTTTGCAGTCTTGACCATGTTTCAAGATTTTTAATAAGTTCAAGCATCTTGTAACAGGATGAATTCAGTATTTTCAGATAATTAAAGTTTTTTTCGCACAAATTCATACATTCCGGTTTTTTCATTTCCTGAATCAGCAATTCTGAAAATCCGATAATCCCATTTAACGGTGTTTTCAGGTCATGAACAATAATTGAAAAGATTTTGTCTTTGGAGGTGAGAGCTTCTCTGAGTTGATTTTCCATTTTTAACTTGGTATAAAAATCAGCGCAGTCATATTTCTAACCGTTGTTGAGGCCCCTCCAAGAGCCCACTGAACAAGTATAGAATAGACTGCGCCTTGCTAAGGCGTCAGCATACTATCCTGTTCAGTTAAAAATTTGGAGGGTTTCAACAACAGAATTCGGCTAAACGCTAATTTATTAATTAATTTCTTTTATTCTTTTTATACTGTTTTATTGGTTAATGTTTTTGTTTTCAATAAACAAAGGTATAAATTATAATTTATGTATGAAATTTTTACTATATCTACTTTTACATACCTGTAAAAACATGAATATTATCTACTTATGTTAAAATTCAGATGTTAAGATTATTTAAAATATATCTTCCAGATAGTTGTTGTTTCCGAAAAAGTATATTTTTGTAAAAATCTCTGTATGAAATCAAAATCTTCAAAGCAAAAGAGAAAGAAAAAACAGTTAGTCCCTGCTTTTGACCCGGATACTATGATTCTTGACTTTGAAACGATTTGTTTTATTTCTATAACACTTGAAGGGGAGTCAGATTTTTGGGAGATATACCTGAACTGATTCAAAACACATTAATACTTTCCCCAATCCCAAACCTTCCGTTTCCTTTTGCCTTTCCATCGGCAACCTCAATAATAACATCAACCTCGTGTGCATTTTCATTTGTTCCCCTGAATTTTCCGTCTTTGGTAGTGTGGTAAATGAATATGAAAGAAGTTTTGGGGTAATCTTTTCTGAGTTTCCGTAGATAATCCATATCAAAACCAGCACGTGAAATGCTGTCAATAAAAACAAAATTATAATCAGAAAGATTATCCGGTATTTTTTCTGATACATAAAGATTCGGATGATTAGCACCAAGCCTGTCCATTTTTTCCTTTAAAGTATATCCGAATTTTTCCTCAATGGCACAGTATAACACTTTGCCATGATGTTCAGCCAAGTATTTTGCAAAGTCAATGCAGAGGGTAGATTTACCGGATTTTGGCAATCCGTAAACCATTGCAGAAAAACCGACACAGGGATCTCCTATAAGTTCACAATATTTTCCCTGAAGACCGATGGTTTTAAAATTCATATTTACCAGTTCTGAACTACGGATTACTTCGTTATTTTCGGGTTCTTCTTCTATTCCGTTGAGTTCTGGGCTTTTTTTTTGACTGAAACCAGCCAGACCCATTAAGCCGTTCAATTCACTTTTGCTTATAACCGGAGTTGTGGTTTTACCTTCGATATATTCATTCAAAGAATTGTACAGCTTGTTAAGTCTGTCTGCATAGGGATCATCTTTGCTTACTTTGTGCTTTTCTACAGCTTTTTTCATTTTTTGCATTAATAATTTTGCTTTTTCCTTCACATTCTTTTTCCCATGCAGATTAATGTATTGCCGGATATAAGCTACAGAAAGCAGGGTTTTCTGACTATGGGCTATTTCGTTGTAACGTGCAATTGTTTTACTGTCTATTGTAATTTTAATACTGTCGCCCATTTTCTCATAACATTTAATAAGTTGGTTCTGGATGTTTTCAACTTCTTTTGCATAAACAGAGGTTTTACGAATACGTTTTTCAAGTATAGCTTTTTGTAAAGAGTTCAGGAAACGTAATATTTCATCCTGTGTTTTTTCTTTTCCGTGCATACCAACATAACGTTTGATAAAACCAACTTCC
>JACREQ010000081.1 GCA_016218155.1 Bacteroidia bacterium | reverse complement strand
ATAAAAGGTACTCCGGGGATAACAGGCTGATCTCCCCCAAGAGCTCACATCGACGGGGAGGTTTGGCACCTCGATGTCGGCTCGTCACATCCTGGGGCTGGAGAAGGTCCCAAGGGTTGAGCTGTTCGCTCATTAAAGTGGCACGCGAGCTGGGTTCAGAACGTCGTGAGACAGTTCGGTCCCTATCTGTGGTGGGCGTTAGAAATTTGAGAAGACCTGACTTTAGTACGAGAGGACCGAGTCGGACAGACCTCTAGTGTATCTGTTGTGGCGCCAGCTGCATTGCAGAGTAGCTACGTCTGGACTGGATAAGCGCTGAAAGCATCTAAGCGCGAAGCCAACCTCAAGATGAGATTTCCTTAAAGGGTCGTTGCAGACTACAACGTTGATAGGCTGTAGGTGTAAAGACAGTAATGTCAAAGCCGAGCAGTACTAATTGCCCGAAACTTTACTTTCGAGAAAGATATTTAAATGTTTTCTTCCGTACGTCATTCAGTATTGAAGGTCTTAAGGTGACTATTGCGATGGGGTTCCACCTCTTCCCATACCGAACAGAGAAGTTAAGCCTATCAGCGCCGATGGTACTGCAATTGCGGGAGAGTAGGTCGTTGCCGACTTTCATTTAAAGCCTGGATTTTTCCAGGCTTTTTTATTTTATAAAAGATTATATCTGATTATTTTAATAGTCAGATTTTTTTAATACAATGTGTTAGCTTTTTTATTATAAGTTCAATTATAAGTTCAATTATAAGTTTGATCAGTTCTTAAAAAATGGAATCTGTGTATTTTATAATATGATGGTCTAATTTCTTTCCACTCTTTTATTTTAGGGTTTAATATCTTCTAGTATGCTCAATATTAGTTTTAAGTATTGATAAAAAATCCTTTTTCATTTCTTTTATTTCTATTCAGCAACTTTGATATATATTACACAGTTAGTGTCAGTTTTTCTTATTCCGTCATATTTTTGCAATTCTTTAAAAGATTGAGAAGTATAAAAATTAGAACTTAGCTTATAAAGCTGGTATACTTTTTCTTTTAATATTTTCCAAAATGGAACCCTTATAGTAACTTAAAAGAATTGAAATAAGCTAATGCTGGAATTTCTCCAAATACTTTTTTGCAGTGTAAGTATTTTTTCTTTAATACTACTAATTTTAAATTAGTCTGTTGTTTTAAGCCGTATGTAATGGATGTTAAATTCTATTTCCTTTAATAATGGATAACTAATGAATTCGAATTAACATAATTCAAGTCAGGATTAAAATTTATTTCTTAATTAAATTAAAGGTTTTAATTTCTTCATTATTTGTTTTTAGCATAATAAAATATAATCCCTTTTCTAAATAATTTAATTTAATAACTTTTAGACTTGTTTGGTTTTCAACGTTTTCATAATAAATAGTTCTGCCTGTATTATCAGTTAAACTAATAAATCCGTTAAAAGGTGTATCAAAAACTATATTTACACTTTCTGTAAATGGATTTGGGAATATTTTGAATTTACTTTTTTCTAACGGATTAATATTTTCTGGCAATAAAACTAAAAAGCCATCACTTGTTACAATATTTGACCAGAGTCCAGCACCATTTAAAGATTTTACTGAGAAATAATAACGGTTACCATAAATTAAATTTAAGCTATTTAATGTTAATGTGTTGTTTGTTCCATTATTTGTCCAGTCAATAATATCATTTCCTCCTGAGGTTGAGCCAAGAGCATACCAGTATTCAGAAATTCCTGAATTTTGATCAGTAGTAATTGTCCAATTTGCAGAAGCAATAGTATTATCATTAATTGTATCAATATCAGATGAAATTCCATCATAAATTGATGCGTTAGAAGGTGTAGTCCAATCAATATTTAAATCATGATAAGCAATGGAAGAAAGATTATTGTTCTCATCAACTACAATTGATTTAATTTTTGCCCCAAAAGTCGATGGATTGGGGTTTTGATATCGTATATCTTTTGTATTGTTGCCAATGGTAATATTTGCAGTTGATAATCTAGAACGATAAACTTTAAGTTCGTTTACTGTTAATTTACTGTTTCCTGAACGGAAACTTATGTAATTTCCATTTGTTGAATATGGTGTTGGATCAGTCCAGCTTCCCATAAAAATATCATCTCGCCAAACTGATATCGTTCCTAAAATTCTATCGTATGTAATTTTAAAATCGTAATATTGACCAGGTGTGGTTATAACATTATTTACAATACTTGAAGCAGTGGTAAAGCTATTTCCTGCAACTTTAAAGAATTCCATTGTTTGTCCTTCAACACGGAACCATACAAAATATGAATTTCCACGATTTGTTTGACTTGCATCATCACAGAATAAATGAAATCCAAATCTCCTATTTGTTCCGGTTCCTTCAACTTTTGCGATGAAATGATACAAATAACGATTTGATAAATTTTGATTTAATGCAGCATAAAAATTAGAATTTCCTTCTGTCTCATTAGTCTGAATTAATTCACCTGTATTTACATTCCATGTTCCTAATGCATTTGTCCAATTAGGCTGCTGTATATCAAAATTATCTGCAAAAAAGCCATTGTTCGCATTTGCACCCCAATATGTGCCATCAAAATCAAGAACCTGATAAAATGATTTCTCAATTCCAATATTGTCATTATCAGTAAATGTAGCAATGAAGTCAGTAGTTTTCCATGTATTGGATGAACTAATTAATGTTGTAGGTGCTGTGTTATCGCAATTTAAAGTTGAAAAAGAAGGTCCGTCTGTAAATGTTGAACCATTCCAGATTCTCCAATAATATGTAGTTGAATTGCTAAATAATAAAGGTGTTATCCCATCTGATTGTAAAACAAATCCTAAAGGTCCCGTGTACGTTGTTAAACCTGATACCCATTTGATATATGGGTTTGTGAAAGCAGATGAATTTGAAATTTGAATATACCATCCTGTTCCGGAATTTTGCCAGTTAAATGTGACAGAATTATCTGGACAACCTGGTGTTCCTGTTGCTAGATTAATAGGATTAGCAGCTCCTGTACAAGCATCAATTATTGCCTTGGTTCCTGTGCGAATTGAAGGTAAGTCGGCATATAATGTAGTCCCAGGGCATGTTGTACCGCCAAT
The DNA here is from genome assembly GCA_016218155.1 of Bacteroidia bacterium. Taxonomy (NCBI): domain Bacteria; kingdom Pseudomonadati; phylum Bacteroidota; class Bacteroidia; species Bacteroidia bacterium. The sequence goes on along the minus strand of JACREQ010000081.1, from coordinate 9,905 downwards.
ATTAGTGTCCTTGTGTCCCAAAATTCTTGGAACAACACTTGATGTTCCTGTGCTTTGAAGTATCATTGAAGCAGAAGTCGTAGGATCATAACCTCTCCAATCGTACCACCATGCTAAAAATTGCATAACTGTATCAAGTTGAACTGTTGTAGGAAGTGTAACATCAGCATTTCCTAAAAAATTTATTCCTAATGAATATGGATTTGATGCACCTGCATGTGCCCCATTTACATCCTGAGTTGTTGGACTTGAGTTTTGTCTACCCTGATATGCATTACCATATTTGTCGAAAAGATAATTGTAGCCTATATCTGACCATCCGTTAGAGTTAACATGATAATTCCAGTATGATCTAACAACTGCTGCACCATCAGTATATGTGTCAGGTGATGCACCATGATGAATTACTGTATGTGTTGGATTTATGATGGTTGAAGTATATGCAGGTTGTGAGTAATAAGGATCTAGCCAGGTAGACCTTGGTATTACTAGCGGTCTGCGTGGACAAGTTGCTTTTATTTCATCGTAATTTTTATTAATTCCTTCTATACTTTTTTCAATAAAATATGCATCAAGTTTTATAAAACTAATATCAATGGAAGAGTTTTCACTTTGTATTTTAAATTCTATTGTTTTACAACCTTCTTGTGTTGGTGTAAAAATTAAATCTGTCCAAAAAAGTTTTGTTGGAGTTTCTTTTGGAGAAATATCTCCATGAGTTTCATAGTACTTTGTCCAACCGTTATCAGTTAAGAACCTATATTCAATAATAATTGAACTAGGTTGAATATCTGAACTTGATTTTAGTCCAATTCCTAAACATGTAAAACCATCCGGAATGTTTAATGAAAAAGTATTCTTAGGTAGAATATTATCTGAAATCTCCCATTGAACTGATGTTTGAGTTGCGTGTGAATTATTCTTTTTATTCACAATAATTTTTGCTTCTGGAATTGAACTGATTTCTTTGTTTTGTCCATATGAAATGGATTGACATGTTAATATAGAAATAGTTATATAAAATAATGCCAAAGAAATTTTAATTATACTTTTCATAGTGGTTAATAATTTTTACAAAAGTACACTAACTAAACGGTATGGTCAATAGTTTAGATTTATTAAATAACAATAAATTTTTGTTTTAAATAAAAGCAAAGTGCGAAGTTTATCTGGTGAATTTATCGAATCCAAAAAACTTCGCACTATTCAATGCTAGTTGCAAGAGGTTACATTTTCAAAAATAATCCCTGTTGCAAATTTAAACAGTTCTTTTGATTTGAAAAGTGGTAATAGTTCAAAGTGAATTGTTAATTTACTAGTGGTTGTACTAAGTTTGTAAGTGGTAGGGTTGAGTTTGTAACTGGTAATTTATTTTACTCTTTTAAAAAATGATGTTCAATCTTATCCTTCCTCAGCCACAGCTCTTTATTAGAAAGTCTTAAAATTTCCCATATAACTTCTACTTGTAAACTATCTTTTACGACTAAATCTACAGAACCTGAAAACCTCCATGTTCCATTATTATTTGTACTTTCAGAGTAGGTTCCATCTTTTGAATAAGTATATAATGTATTGGGTAGATTTTCTGTTACAACAATATTTTGTGCTACATCAATTCTTGATTCATATTTCCATGTGCCAGTTAACCTAACAGTTTTACCCCTAAAAGTAATAATTGGTCCATCCTCATATTTTGTGCATGAAACAGCTGTAATAAAAACTAAAATTGCAACTAAAATATTTTTTTGAATTCTCATAAAACAATTTGTTTTTACAAACCTACTCTATTTTTCTTTAAACCACAAAAAATTGTAGTGGTATTAACTTGTTTTAGCTTTTATAAAGAAATTTAAAATAGCATTTATACATATATTAATTAGTAATTAATCCAACTAAAAAATCGTTTCAAATTTATATCTTTGCAAAAAAATTAAAGGATTCGGAATTTGTTATGGTAAAGAAGTTTAGTGAATACAAGCAGTTTAATCTTTCGGAAATAAATGTCGAAATACTAAAACGTTGGCAAGAAGAGTCGGCTTTTGAAAAAAGTATTTCATTACGTTCAGATAGCAAAGATTATGTTTTTTATGAAGGACCCCCTTCTGCAAATGGTACTCCAGGTATCCATCACGTTATGGCTCGGTCAATTAAAGATATTTTTTGTCGTTATAAATCTTTAAAAGGTTTTAGAGTTCGTCGAAAGGCAGGTTGGGATACGCACGGTTTGCCTGTTGAGCTTGGTGTTGAGAAGAGTTTAGGTATTACAAAAGAAGATATTGGCAAATCAATTTCTGTTGAAGAATATAATGAAGCTTGCAGAAAAGATGTAATGAAGTTCACAGATCAATGGGAGGAACTTACTAAAATTATGGGTTACTGGGTTGATATGACAGATCCATATATAACATATGATAATAAATATATTGAAACACTTTGGTACTTATTAAAAGAGCTTTATAAAAAAGGATTATTATATAAGGGGTATTCGATTCAACCATATTCACCGGCTGCCGGTACTGGATTAAGTACTCATGAGCTCAATCAGCCAGGTTGTTATAAAAATGTAAAAGACACAACAGCTGTTGCTCAGTTTAAAGTTGTAAGAAATAATGAATCAGAATTTTTATTTGAAAATGTTGATTCTGAATTATTCTTCTTAGCTTGGACTACTACCCCATGGACTCTTCCTTCAAATACCGCACTTGCTGTTGGAAAAGAAATACATTATTTAAAAGTTAAAACTTATAATCAATATACTTTTAAACCGATTACTGTAATTCTTGCAAAAGATAGATTCTCATACTATTTTAATGAAAAGAATGCTGAACTTGAATTTGCAGATTATAAAGATGGTGATAAAAATATTCCTTTTAAAGTAATTGCAGAATATACTGGAAAGCAATTCTCCGGTGCAAGATATGAGCAATTAATGCCTTGGCAACAACCTGTAGATGGAGATGCTTTTAAGGTTGTTAGTGCTGATTTTGTTACAACTGAAGATGGTACCGGAATAGTGCATATTGCACCAAGTTTTGGAGCCGACGATTTTAGAACTGCAAAAATAAATGGTCTTGGTTCATTAACATTAGTTGATAAACAAGGTAAATTTATTGAAGGTTGTGGCAGTTTTTCAGGGAAATTTGTTAAGAATGAATATGACGATTCTATTCCTGCCGGAACTGAGACTGTTGACGTGGAAATTGCAATTTTACTTAAGAAAGAAAACAAAGCTTTTAAAGTAGAAAAATACGAGCACTCTTATCCTCATTGCTGGAGAACTGATAAGCCGATTTTATATTATCCTTTAGATTCTTGGTTTATTAAAACCACTGCTGTAAAGGAGAGGATGATTGAACTAAATAAAACTATTAACTGGAAACCACAATCAACCGGAACAGGCAGATTTGGACAATGGTTAGAAAATTTAGTTGATTGGAATTTATCTCGTTCAAGGTATTGGGGAACACCATTGCCAATTTGGGTTACAGAAGATAAAGAAGAACAAATTTGTATTGGCTCATTAGCAGAATTGAAGAATGAAATAGAAAAATCTGTAAAAGCAGGATTTATGCAAGATAATCCTTTAGCAGATTTCAATGAAAAAGATTTTTCAAAAGAGAATTATTTAAAATTCGATATGCATCGACCGTATGTAGATCGTATAATTCTTGTTTCAGATTCTGGTAAGCCAATGAATCGCGAAACAGATTTGATTGATGTTTGGTTCGATTCAGGTGCAATGCCATATGCGCAAATGCATTATCCATTCGAACACAAAGTTGATTTTAAAGAATATTATCCATCAGACTTTATTGCTGAAGGTGTTGATCAGACACGTGGTTGGTTTTTTACTCTTCATGCAATTGCTGTAATGTTATTTGATTCTGTTGCATTTAAAAATATTATATCAAATGGTTTAGTGCTTGATAAGAATGGTAACAAAATGTCAAAACGATTAGGTAATGCAGTTGATCCATTTGAAGCGATTGCTAAATATGGTGCTGATACTATTCGTTGGTATATGATAACTAATGCACAGCCATGGGATAATTTAAAATTTGATATTGAAGGAGCTGATGAAGTTCGCCGTAAATTCTTCGGAACATTATACAACACATATTCGTTTTTTGCATTATATGCCAATGTTGATGGATTTACAGGAAAAGAACTTGAAGTAAAAATATCAGATCGTCCTGAAATTGATCGTTGGATAATTTCTTTACTTAATTCATTAATTAAAGAAGTTGAGAATTGTTATGAGAATTATGAACCCACAAAAGCAGGTAGAGAAATTCAGGATTTTGTTTCAGAAAACCTTAGCAATTGGTATGTGCGTTTAAACCGTAAACGTTTCTGGGGTGGAGACATGAATGAGGATAAGCTTTCTGCATATCAGACTTTATATACTTGTTTGGATACTATAGCAAGGTTGGCTAGTCCTATTGCTCCATTTTATTCAGATAAAATATTCAGAGATTTAAATAGTGTGTCAGAAAAAGATAAAAGCGAATCGGTTCATTTAACAACGTTCCCAATTTTTAATGAGGAGCTTATCAACAAATCATTGGAAGAAAGAATGAATATTGCTCAAAAAGTTACTTCAATGGTATTGGCACTTCGACGTAAAGTAAACATTAAAGTTCGACAGCCATTGAGCAAAATAATGATTCCAATATTAAATGAAGATTTTGCTGAAAAACTTTTAGCTGTTAAAGATCTAATTCTTGCTGAAGTTAATGTTAAGGAAATGGAATTACTTCGCGAAACTTCAGGGATTTTAGTTAAAAAAATTAAACCAGATTTTAAAGTTCTTGGTCCTAAATTCGGTAAGTCGATGAAAGTTGTTGCTGCTGCAATAACTGCAATGACACAAGAAAATATTAAGGCAATTGAAGCTACCGGAAGTTTTGCAGTTAATGCAGAAAATCAGATGTTTGAAATATTACTGTCTGATGTTGAAATTCTATCAGAAGATATTCCGGGTTGGTTAGTTTCAAATGAAGGAGCAATAACTGTTGCATTGGATATTAATATTACAGATGCTTTAAAATCAGAAGGAGTTGCAAGAGAATTAGTTAATAGAATTCAAAATATTAGAAAAGAAAGTGGATTCGAGGTTACTGATAAAATTAATATTGAAATTGAAAGACAAGAAATTATAGATGAGGCGGTTGTATCTCATAAATCATATATTGGTTCTCAAACATTAGCTGTTTCAATTAATTTATCCGATAAGTTGGAACAAATTGATGCACATTGCGTAGAAATTGACAATAACATTTCGACTAAGTTGTGGGTTTCCAAAGCATGATTCGAAATGATTTAAAAACAAACAGATAAAAAAATAGTTATGAGTGAAAAAACAAGATATTCTGACGAAGAATTGCAGGAGTTCAAGGAACTAATCGTGCAAAAACTCGAAAAAGCAAAAAAAGATTACGAAATATTGAAATCTGCATTAAACAATACCGACGGTAATGATATTACAGATACCTCACCAACTTTTAAAGCCTTAGAAGAAGGTGCAAATGTTCTTTCAAAAGAGGAAACAGGTAAATTAGCTCAACGTCAGGAAAAGTTTATTCAACATTTGCAGGCAGCTTTAGTTCGTATTGAAAACAAAACATACGGTATTTGCCGTGAAACTGGAAACCTTATCCCGAAAGAAAGACTCAGAGCAGTTCCACATGCTACACTAAGTATTGATGCTAAGAATAATCAGAAATAGATTAAATTAAACGTTATTTAACTTTTTAAAAGATCGGAACTTTTGTTTCGGTCTTTTTTTTCATTGAGTTTTAGCTATTTTTGCAAACATTTAAAAAAATTAATGAAAAAACTACGAATAGCAATTTTAATAGTATTAATAGTATTAATTGCCGACCAATTATTTAAAATCTGGATTAAAACTCACATGCTTTTAGGTGAAGAGTATAGTGTTTTTGGGAATTGGTTTTATTTGCACTTTACTGAAAATAATGGAATGGCATTCGGGTTAGAATTTGCAGGTAAGTTTGGTAAAATATTACTAAGCTTATTAAGAATTTTTGCAGTAATTGGAATAGGGTGGTATATATATATATTATGCAAAAAAAATGAACATATTGGATTGGTAATAAGTGCAGCTTTAATCTGGGCAGGAGCTTTTGGGAATATTATTGATAGTGCTTTTTATGGAATGATTTTTAGCGAAAGCCAATTTCTGTGTTCAGATTGTGTTCCAGCAGCTCTTTTTCCTTCCGAAGGAGGATATTCTTCTTTTCTACATGGGAAAGTAGTTGACATGTTATATTTTCCGATAATAGAAGGGCATTTCCCAAGTTGGTTTCCATTCTGGAAAGGAGAAAGTTTTACTTTTTTCCGGCCAGTTTTTAATTTAGCCGATTCATCAATAACCATTGGGGTTTTATTGATAATACTTTTTCAAAAAAGATTTTTTAAAAAAGAAGAAAAAACCAAATTGGAGGATTTATAATTTATTAAATGAAGAAAGTTTTAAAATAATAGTTATTTTTGGAACTAATTTTGTCTAGCGTCGTATAATAAAATTGTTTTTTAGTCTAGAAAAATTAAAAAAATATTGATGAAAACATACATATTAATTTTGTTTACAGTAATTACTGCAGCTATTTTTAATACAGGTTGCAATTTTTCAAGTGATTCCAATCAGGTTGAAAATGACTCTTTAAACAATATCGACTTAAATAATGAGCATTCAAAAAAAGTTAAAAAGATATTTTATAATGTCCCTTCGCCAATTGAAATGACTTCTGTTATTGAGAAGGCCGGAACTCAATATAAACCTGAAATATTAAATTCATACAAAGTAGTTGGTAAATATGTGAATCTTCCCAAACAAGCTTTAAACCTTGGGGTTTATGGAAGTGATTTAAGTTATGTTAGGTTATTTGATCAGATTCAGTTATCAATTAATTATTTGTCTTCAATTAAAAAGTTATGCGACGAATTAAATATTCCTGAAGAACAAGGTTCGTTTGCAATTAGCAGAATGGAAACTAATATGGATAATCGCGATTCGTTATTGCAAATTGTTACTGAAACTTACGCTTCTGCAGATGCTTATCTTAAAGAAAATGAAAGGGGAAATACTGCAACCCTAATTATATTAGGTGGATGGATTGAAGCACTTTATATTTCTACTTCAATTGTTGATTTTGAAGCAGAGCAAAATAAGGATATTATTACCCGAATAGGAGAGCAAAAATATTCGCTTAGTAATTTAGTTGAATTAATTAAATCATATCCGGAAGATAAAGATTTACAAGAATATTTGCCTCTATTAGAAAATTTAAAAACTAATTATGAGCCTGTAACAATTGATTATGTAAAAGGAGATGTTGTTACTGAAAAAAATAAGAAACTTACTACAATAAATAGTAAGGCAACAGTAATGATTGATAAAGCAACTTTTGAAAACATAAAAGCAGTAATATTATCAATTAGAAACAAAATTGTAAGTAATTAAAAACAAAATAACTTCAGCGAGATATGAATAGTATATTAAAAAAAGTAGCAATAGTAGCACTAGTTATTGTTTTCCCATTTATTGTAAATGCGCAATGTAAAGGTTTTACAAAAAAAGAGTGTATGCCAGCATTGAAGCCATATGTTTATAATGGTCAGTTAAATAGTGCAGTTTTAAACGAAGGGGATGTAGCTGAATTATTATTAACTTTTTATAGTGGTCAGGATTATCGTATATATGTTTGTGCTCAGGAAATGTTGGGTAATTTAGAATTCAAATTATTGGATACTGATCGTAATACATTATTCTATAACAAAGACCATGATTTTGTAAAATTCTGGGATTTTAAATCAAATTCTACTCAACAATTAATTGTTCAGGTACGTGTACCACAAGCTGAAGTTAAAAGCGAGATAATTCAAAGTGGTTGTGTCTCAATATTAGTTGGTTTTAAAGAATAATATATTTTCAATATATATATAAACCGCATTCAACTGAATGCGGTTTTTTTTTGCACCAATGCATCTGAAGTGATAAAAATGTGAGTCTTTAATAAAAATGTTTTATACCTTTATTAAAAAGAATTATTATGAGAATATTAATATTTGTGTTAATAATTGCATTATTTTCAAATAGTATTGTTGCAAATGAATATAGAGGAGAAGATGCAAAAAAAATAATTTCAGGGTCTGTTTTAGTAAGAACTAATAATAATTCAGACTTTCCGGATTACATCTTATTTGAACAAAGCAATCAATTTGATTATTCTAAATTTTCAAGTTGGGTAAAGCAATATTTAATTACTCCCGAAAAAATTAATTTTAAATTAATAAGTTCAACTGTTGATAAATTAGGATATGTTCATTATAAATATCAGCAATTATATAAAGGAATTAGTGTTGATGGAGCTGTGTTTACTCTTCATACCAAAGATTTGAAAGTTATTTCTTTTAGTGGAAATATATTTGATAATATAGTTATACCAGAAAGCAATTTGATTTCTGAAAATGAAGCTATTCAAATTGCTAAAAATAATATGAAAGCAGTATCATATAAATGGGAGGAAGCATCAGAAGAAAAACAATTGAAATTTGAGACTGGTAACCCCGCTGCAACTTATTATCCATCACCTGAATTAACGATATATAATTATGCTAAAAATGTGTATTCTAAAGCATATAGTGTAGTATTATATGCAAAAAAACCAATTGATAAAAAAGAATATTTTATTGATGCAATATCAGGTAAGATTATTAATGTTCGCCAAAGATTATATTTCGGAGATGTGCCTGGAACAGCAACTACAAAATATAGCGGAAATCAGACAATAACAACTGATAGTTATAATGGAAGTTATAGGCTTCGTGAATCAGGTCGTGGTAATGGAATTGAAACTTATAATGTTCTTACAGGTACCGATTATGGTGCTGCAGTTGATTTTGTTGATACAGACAATAATTGGAATAATGTTAATCCACAGCAGGATGAAGTTGCAACAGATGCTCATTGGGGTACAGAAAAAACTTACGATTATTTTTTTCTAAATCATGGAAGAAACAGTATTGATAATAGTGGTTTTAAACTTATAAGCTATGTACATTATGATGTAGATTTTGGAAATGCTTTTTGGGATGGCCAAAGGATGACATATGGAGATGGTACAAATACTCCTTTTACTGCCTTAGATATTTGCGGTCATGAAATTACTCATGGACTTGATGAGAATACTGCTGGTCTCATATATCAGAACGAATCAGGGGCATTAAATGAAGGATTTAGTGATATTTTTGGAACAGCTATTGAGTTTTATGCAAAACCGTCTCTTGCTAACTGGACTATGGGTGAAGATATTGGATTTATAATACGATCAATGTCAAATCCAAATTCATATAATGATCCGGATACATATAATGGAACAAATTGGTATACTGGAACTGCAGATTACGGTGGTGTTCATACTAATTGTACAGTGTTGAGTTATTGGTTTTATTTGGTAAGTCAAGGAGGATCTGGTACAAATGACATTGGGAATAGCTTTTCTGTAAATGGAATAGGATTAAATTCTGCAGCAGAAATTGCATTTAGGATGTTAACGGTATATTTAACTCCAAATTCTACTTTCGAAGATGCCAGATTTTTTGCAATTATTTCTGCAATTGATTTATATGGTGCTTGTACTCCTCAGGTTGAAACAGTTACCAATGCAATGTATGCAGTTGGATTAGGCAGTTTGTATGTGCCATCAGTAGTTGCCGACTTTAGTTCTCCTTTTAGTTCAGGTTGTTCAGCTCCATTTACAGTTAACTTTCATAATCTGTCTAATAATTCATCTTCATTTTCGTGGAATTTCGGAGATGGAAACACAAGTACATTAGTTAATCCGACACACACTTATAATTCTATGGGAAATTATAATGTT
>JACREQ010000080.1 GCA_016218155.1 Bacteroidia bacterium | reverse complement strand
TTTTAAAATCAGTTCAAGCCTATTTTAGTAATCATTTATTTCCATCCCTAATTCCTAACACAAGTTAAATGGTTTAAATTTTTTTACCTGTTTTTCAAACTGAAAAAATATCCCTACTTTTAACCCTGTGAACGGTTACGAAAAATTTTTGAAGCGTTTAATATCCCTCTGGCAAAATTACATAGTTATTAACTTTAAAAATCCTTTTAGGATTAATACGTTTATCTAATCCATCATAATTACCTCTTTTTTTGCTTTTTACCGACTGGCTTAATGATTTTACAGAATCCCTTTTAGCGATAAGTTCTTTTTGCAATTTATCAATTAATGGTAGATTTCTTGCATTTATTTCATCAAGTTCTTTTTGTACTCTATCCGCATCTGATTGTTTTTTCTTAAAAACAGGACCATTGCCAAATACATGAGTACCTTTTGATGCATCCCATTCTCCATTTGCTTCGCTAATTAAATTATCCCTAACCTTGGCTTTTTCACTAATTTCTTTGTTTAAGTTACTAATCTGAGATTCTAGTTCGGATATGTCATTTTTAAGAGGATTTATTAATGCATCTTCTTTGTACTTTATATCTTTTTGTTTCATGTTTTCAATCTCATATTCTACTGACGTATGGAATATTTGAAGCTCAAGAGGTTTTGAAATTACAAAAGCAATTATAGCCGCAAGGAACAACCGAATTATAGCAAGTCTATTTTTGCCCTTTTTCATACTTGAAACTATCCATCTATCAAGATTAAAAATCATTGAGCCGTATATCAATCCAAAAAGTATTGAACTAATAATTCGTTGCATTGAATATAAATCATTGAATACGAAATATAATGCATAACTACCAGAAATAACAGCAAAAAGCCCAGTAAAAAAGACAGTACCACCAATACCAAAATATTTTTCATGTTCGGTTGGGCATTTTTCTAAAATAGATTTATTTGCCCCTGAACACCACCAAAAAAAATTTCTTAATTTATTCATAATGTCTCCTTATTGTTTTTATAATATCGTACATTTTGAAATTATTACGGTACTTCCTCTCTAATGAATCAAATATTTTAGATTTGATATATGAAAAAAACTCATATAAATTTTTATATTTGGTTGTATAATCATAGATTCGTCTTCTTTTAAACTTTCTTGATGCCCTTCTTAGAATTTGTTTTACTTCTTTAAATGAAAAACGATGAGGGAATAATTCGGATTTAATATCAATTATTTTAGGTGTGTTAAAATTAAGGTTTTCAAGAGCAGTCAATTTTAAGTTGCTTGGTACTGTGACAAGAGAATTTAGGCTAAGTTCTAATTTAAACAGCAAATTATTATATTTGCGGAATGAAACAACATTCCGAAATATTAGAACAGTTCCGACGACTGGATGGCAATGACCAGGAAAAATTGCTTATACAATTACAACAAGAGTTTGAAAGTA
>JACREQ010000079.1 GCA_016218155.1 Bacteroidia bacterium | reverse complement strand
CTTGAACATTGTTAACGTTTATGGAGATATTATTTATTCTGGTGGTTATGGAAATACAGAAATTAAATTAAATATTAAACCCGGAATTTACATTGTAAATTTATTTAACAAACAGGAAAAATTAACAAAAAGATTTGTTGTGCTATAAAAAACCCTTAATAAATCTTTTCTTCTATTCTCCTGCTTTTACATCCTGGCTAATTATTTTATATTCTCCAGCTTCATTCTGAATAACAAATGTTTGCATCGAGTTAATTTTTTCGTTTTCAACTTTATATGTTAATGAAATTCTTGTTGGTTCTCCACTAATCTCAACAATTGAGCTATCAATTAAACTGTAAGAAATTACCTTACCAATGCTTTGTGATAATTCTTCCATTTTTTCAGATCTGGTTTGAGTAGATTCTGAATAAAACTCATCATCAGTATAATATGTTTCTGCTTCTTCAAAATTATTAATTTTCAAAGAATTCAAAAATTTATCTGTACACTGTTTTGCTTTTCCCATATCCAAATTGGATGATGTGCAAGCAGAAAGTAGTAAAACTACAACAATAAATGGTATGTTTCTCATAGTTGTTTGGTGTTTATTAGATTGCAATATACAATATATATGAATATCTAACTATTCAACTGTTTAAAAATATTCAAAACTTAACATTAAATTAATATTAATATCAATTATTCGTTAATTCATTAAACTTATCTTGTGGGATTATTAGAAATTTAAATTATTATGTTTGGATTAAGTTTGGGTTTATCGATACTACTTGTAGTTGTTATACTTGCAGCATGTGTGTTTGAATTTATAAATGGTTTTCATGATACCGCAAATGCAGTTGCTACCGTAATTTATACTCGTTCACTTTCTCCTCAGGTTGCTGTAATCTGGTCAGGAATCTGGAATTTTATCGGAGTTTATTTTGGAGGAATTGCTGTTGCAATGGGTATTGTTAATCTATTACCCATGGATGCACTCGTTGATCAGAATATTTATCACAGTGTTGCTATGATAGCCGCACTAATAATAACTGCAATTGTTTGGAATCTTGCTACCTGGTATTTTGGTATTCCTTGTTCAAGCTCACATACTTTAATCGGATCAATTTTCGGTGTTGGGTTAGCTTATATGTTTATTTCTGTTGATGGTAGCGTAGCGTTAAACTGGAAAAAAGTAGCTGATGCCGGATTATCATTACTTATTTCACCAATTGTTGGTTTTGGATTAGCATTAATATTAATGTTTGTATTTAAGAAAATAATAAAAAAGAAACGTTTTTTTAAACAACCTGACCCTACAAAAAAACCTCCTTTCTGGATTAGATTTGTTTTGGTATTAACAAGCACTAGCGTTAGCTTTTCTCACGGTTCAAATGATGGTCAAAAGGGAGTTGGACTAATTATGATCATTTTAATTGCATTTTTACCTGGCTATTTTGCACTGGACTCATCAAAAAACACTACAAATATTGATGGGAACTTAGGTCAGATTGGTCACTATATTAATAAAATTGACACATTACAACTAACTGCTGCAGACTATTCGACTTTTGCCGAATTAAAAACTAAAGTTGCAGCGACTAAAATTGTATTAGATAAATCACAAGGTCCAGAAGAAATTCCATACTCAGAAAGATTTGGAGTAAGAAAAAATATTTTAGCTATTGGAAAACTTAGCGATAAATTCTTTAAAAGTGAAGCTCTAAAAAACACAGAAAAAATTAACCTATCTGAAAAAGAGGCTAATCACTTTAAGAAAAACGTAAATGAATTATCATCATATACTGAATACGCACCATGGTGGGTGATATTACTAATCTCCATTTCACTAGGTTTGGGAACAATGATTGGATGGAAAAGAATCGTTGTTACACTTGGCGAAAAAATTGGCAAATCTAATCTTACTTATGCACAAGGCACAAGTGCCGGAATTATTGCAGCTGGTACAATCGGAATTTCTTCTGGTTTAGGCTTACCTGTTAGTACAACTCATGTATTATCATCTGGTATTGCAGGAACAATGGTTTCTGAAGGTGGGGTTAAAAATTTACAAGGTGGTACAATTAAAAATATTTTACTTGCATGGGTAATAACAATTCCTGTAACTGTAGTGCTTTCGGGAGGATTGTTTTTATTATTCAGGTTTATAGTAAAATAATCAGACTTACTTATTCACCATATTCATCCCAAGATTTAATTGCTAAATCTTTTATATTTCTTTTACAGAATGAATATATAAAAGCACTTGCAAGTCTTGCATTTGTGAGTAAAGGTATATTATAATCAACCGAGCTTCTTCTTATCTCATAATCATTATTTAATTCATCTCTTGAAAGATTCTTTGGAATGTTAATAACCAAATCAAGTTTCTTTTCACGTAACATTGTTACAACATTAGGTTCTGCTTTCTCGTCCGGCCAATGAAGCATAGTTGATTTAACTCCATTTTCCTCTAAAAACAGCTGTGTACCTCTTGTTGCAAAAAGGTTATACCCTCTTTCTATTAACATTTTACAAGAGTTCAACATTTCTGTTTTTGAACGCGAAGGACCAGTAGAAAGTAAAATATTCTTTTTAGGAATTTTATATCCTACAGATAGCATCGCTGTTAAAACCGCTTCGTAATAATCTTCGCCAATACATCCAACCTCACCTGTTGAAGCCATCTCTACCCCTAATATCGGGTCAGCTTTAGCTAAACGAGAGAAAGAAAACTGAGGTGCTTTTACTCCTACATAATCAAGATCAAATGCTGATTTGTTAGGCTTTGCAATATCTTCGCCCAACATAATATGTGTTGCTATTTCTATAAAATTTGTTTTCAATACTTTTGAAACAAAAGGGAAACTACGTGATGCTCTTAAATTACATTCAATAACCTTTATGTCATTATCCTTAGCAAGAAATTGAATATTAAATGGTCCTGAAATTTTCAAAGCTTCTGCAATTTGTTTGGATATCTTTTTTATTCTACGAATTGTTTCTACATATAATTTTTGTGCAGGAAAAACAATAGTAGCATCTCCTGAATGAACTCCGGCAAACTCTATATGTTCTGAAATTGCATAAATAATTACTTCACCATTTTTGGCTACAGCATCAAACTCTATTTCCTTTGCATTTTCTATAAATTCAGAAACAACCACCGGATATTTTTTTGAAACATTTGTAGCCAGATTTAGGAAATGCTCTAGCTCGTCTCTGTTCGAAACAACATTCATTGCAGCACCCGAAAGAACATATGAAGGTCTTACCAAAACAGGAAAACCAACCTCATCAACAAAATTAAAAATATCTTCAATTGTAACAAGTTCTTTCCATCTTGGCTGATCAACTCCAAGCTCATCTAATGTAGAAGAAAAACGATGACGATCTTCAGCATTATCAATAGAAAGCGGAGATGTGCCAAGAATATTAACATTATTCTGATAAAGTCTCATTGCAAGATTATTTGGAATCTGTCCACCCACTGATACAATAACTCCCTGAGGAACTTCATTGTCTATAATATCCATAACTCTTTCAAACGATAACTCATCAAAATATAATCTGTCGCAAATATCGTAATCAGTACTTACCGTTTCAGGATTATAGTTTATCATTACAGAACGCAACCCTTTTTTCTTAACAGTGTTCAATGAATTTACGCTACACCAGTCAAACTCAACACTACTACCAATTCTGTAGGCACCAGAACCTAAAACAATAACTGAACGGTTGTCGTTTTCAAATTTAATATCATGCTCAGAACCGTTATAAGTTAAATACAAATAATTTGTTTGGGCAGGATACTCTGCAGCCAGTGTGTCAATTTGTTTAACATAAGGTACAATACCTGCAATTTTTCTATAATTTCTTATATGCAATGATTTGTCAGATGCGTCGTCTAAATTACTATACAATATTTTAGCAATCTGAAAATCGGTATAGCCCAGTTTCTTTGCATCATGAAGCATCTCTAAGGGAAGTGTTTCAATGGAGTTATATCTTGAAATCTGATTTCTTAAATCATAAATATTTTTTAGTTTATATAAAAACCACTTATCGATTCTGGTATGTTGGTGAATCTCTTCTACTGAATAATTTTTATGAAGAGCCATTGCAATAACAAAGATTCTCATATCTGTTGGGTTTGCAAGTTCTTTTGAAATTTGTTCTACCTCTTCAAATTCCATATCCTTGTTTCCAACAAAACCATGCATCCCTTGTCCTATCATTCGAAGCCCTTTCTGTATTGCTTCTTCAAAGGTTCTCCCAATTGCCATAACTTCACCCACACTTTTCATACTGCTTCCCAATTCCTTAGAAACTCCTTTGAATTTGCCCAAATCCCAACGCGGAATTTTTACAACAATATAGTCTAAAGCAGGCTCAAAGCATGCAGTTGTGGTTTTTGTTACAGAATTCTTTAATTCGTGTAAACCATAACCTAATCCTAATTTAGCAGCAACAAATGCAAGAGGATACCCTGTTGCTTTTGAAGCAAGTGCACTTGAGCGTGAAAGCCTTGCATTTACTTCAATTACACGGTATTCTTCCGAATCAGGGCAAAGTGCATATTGCACGTTGCATTCTCCAACAATTCCTATATGTCTTACAATTCTGATTGCAATTTCTCGTAGCTTATGGTATTCGCTGTTTGTAAGGGTTTGCGAGGGTGCTACCACAATACTTTCTCCGGTATGAATTCCAAGTGGATCGAAGTTTTCCATATTGCAAACTGTTATGCAATTATCATAACAATCGCGTACCACTTCGTATTCAATCTCTTTCCAGCCCTTAAGTGATTTTTCAACAAGAATTTGATTAGAATGCGAAAATGCTTTATTCCCTAAAGTAATTAATTCTGCATCATTGTTACAAAACCCACTTCCTTGTCCACCAAGTGCAAATGCTGCTCTTACAATAATTGGAAAACCCAAATCTTTAGCCGCTTTCAGCGCATCATCAATTGTAGTAACAGCATGACTTTTGATTGTGTCAACATTAATCTGGTCTAATTTTTTAACAAAAAGCTCACGATCTTCAGTATCAATTATTGACTGTACAGGAGTTCCTAAAACTTTAACATTATACTTTTCAAGTATTCCTGATTTATATAACTCTACTCCACAGTTTAGTGCAGTTTGGCCTCCAAATGCAAGAAGTATCCCTTCGGGTTTTTCTTTAATAATAACTTGCTCAACAAAATCGGGAGTTACTGGTAAAAAATAAATTTTATCTGCAATACCTTCAGACGTCTGAACAGTAGCAATATTCGGATTAATAAGAATGGTAAAAATTCCTTCTTCCTTTAATGCTTTTAAAGCCTGCGAACCAGAATAATCAAACTCCCCGGCTTCGCCAATTTTTAATGCTCCTGAACCTATTACTAATACCTTTTCTGTTTTTTTATCCATAATGTATCTTTAATTTGGTAATTTGAAAATGAATAAATTTGGTAATGAAACCCCCTCACTTTAATTTTCTTTAAAATTACTCCCTTACCAAATTGATTAATATTCAAATTATTTTTATTCTTTATTTCTTTTTGCAGTTCCTATTATTTTTGACAAAACCATTTGAATATTATTTACTTGCAAAATCAATTCTTCATTAGTCGGATAGCTTTTTGAAAACTTGCACAATTCAAGCCAATAAATAGTTTCATCAACTTCCTTTGCTGAAATTTTCATTTTATGAATAAAATCTGCTTTACTTTCAGCATTCTGTGCTTCTCTAATATTAGCTCCTATTGAAGTTCCTGATTTAAGTAGCTGTCTCGAAATAATAAACTTTTTATTTGTTTCTAACTCTTCACAAAATTGAATTATTCCAAGCGCAAACTGAAAAGACATTTCAACGATTATGTTCTTTTTATTTCCCTGCATAAGCTTAAATTTTAATTTTCAAATTGAAACATTTCCAAATTATTTAATTGTTTTTTATAAGGTCAAGAAATTTATCAAACAAAAAATCCGTATCTGTTGGACCACTGCTTGCTTCGGGATGGAATTGTGTTGAGAAAAAAGGTTTTGTTTTGTGAATAATTCCTTCGTTTGTATTATCATTTACATTAACAAATAACTGTTGCCATTCTTCTCCTAAAGTATTTGCATCAGTGGCAAATCCATGGTTTTGTGAAGTTATATAACAACGATTAGTGCCAACTTGTAAAACTGGCTGGTTATGACTTCTATGACCATATTTTAATTTATAGGTATCACCTCCTGATGCAAGACTCATCAACTGATTGCCTAAACAAATACCAAATATAGGAGTATCTTTTGCAAATGCTTTTGCAATATGTTTTATTGTTACTTCACACTTCTTTGGATCGCCCGGACCATTAGAAATAAAAAGCCCATCGTATTTTTCATTTGTAAAATCATAATTCCATGGAACACGAACAACAGTAGTATCACGTTTTAACAATCTTCTTATAATATTAAATTTTACTCCACAATCAACTAATACTATTCTGTATTTTCCATTACCATATTCAATAATTTCTTTTGTGCTAACCTGCTCTGCAAGATTCTCAGAATTAGGATCACAAAAATCCAGCTCCTCATTATTCCAAATAATTTTCCCTTGCATCGAACCAAGTTCTCTTAGGTGCTTTGTTATGGCTCGCGTATCAACACCATAAATCCCAGGAATTTTATGTTCAATCAGCCATTCTGATAAAGATTTTTGCGAATTCCAGTGACTGTTTTCCCAAGAGTAATCAGCAATTACTAATCCTGAAATATGAATTTTTTCCGACTCAAAAAAATTAAGTATTCCATTTTCCGATTTATAATCAGGCACACCATAATTTCCAATTAAAGGATAAGTAAGTACTAATATTTGTCCTTTATACGAGGGATCTGTAAGACTTTCGGGATAACCAGTCATAGCAGTATTAAATACAACTTCGCCAGAAGCTGACCCTTTAAACCCAAAACTTTTTCCTGTGATTTTTGTACCGTCTTTAAGAATAAGATCGATATTCCGGTTTTCCATTTACGTGTAATTATTTTAATTAATAATTTTATAACAACAGTTATAAGAAACGTAGTTCCGGATGACAAAAATAGTTTAATAGTTATTAATATACAGATTTAGATATGAGATTTTATTAACTATATTATATTTTACTACTTTTATATGAACGTTTTTCGCACTTAAGTGTATTAATAGAAAAATTACCAAATGAAAACTATTATAATTACTTTTCTTTTTAATTGCTTTTTTATTTTAGCTTATTCTCAAGATACATTAAATAAGTTGCCAGAAGGGTGGAAATTAGCAGGTAATTCAAAAGAATATATTGCTGGAACTGAAAAAGACTCTTTATTAAATAAAAAAGTTGCTTTCTTAAAATCAACTGCTGAAGTATATAAAGAAATGGACTTTGGAACTATTGCTCAAAGTTTTAATGCAACAAAATATTTAGGAAAAAGGGTTAAGTTCAGTGCTCTTGTTAAAACCTCAAATATTGAAGAGTGGGCAGGGCTTTGGCTCAGAACTGACGATGATGATGGCAGAACAATTAGTTTTGACAACATGGCTGATAGACAAATTAAAGGAACCAATAATTGGAAAAAATATGAATCAGTTACAGACATTCCATTATATACTGATAAAATATTGTTTGGTTTTTTAATATCAGGCAAAGGAACGGGATGGATAGATGAAATTAAATTTGAAGTTGTAGATTCTTCAATAGCATTAACTGGAAAAACATATAAACAAACACCTGTTTTACCACAGAATCTTAGTTTTGAAATTCCTTCTCAAGAAAATCATGAAGTATCATATCGATGGAATTTTTATAACAAGAATAAAAGTCATAATATATCAATTGTCAAAGATTCTATAAAAAATGGGAATGTTTTACTAATAGAATCATCTCAGATAAAAGAAACTTCGTTAGGCTTTATTACACAAACTATAAAAAGCCGCAATTACCGCAATACTAAAATAAAGATAACTGCCTATGTTAAATCAGAAAACGTTGAAAACGAAGCACATTTAATACTATATTGTTTAAAATCTAACAATAGAAACACATTAAGTAAAAAGATTAAAGGAACAAATGATTGGAAAAAATATGAAATAATAGCAGATGTTCCAAGTACATCAAAGCCGATTACATTTGGGGTATTTTTAAATGGTAATGGTAAGCTTTGGGTGGATGACTTTACTTTTGAAGTAATTGAAGGTACAGATAAAAGCAAAATACCGGACGAACCAATAAATTTAACTTTTTAAATTATATAATAAACAATATGAAAAATTATGTATTGTTAATTCTTGTAAGTTTTCTTATTTCTTGTTCTACTACAAAGCTTACCTCAGAAATTAGTATTGAAAAACTTGGCAATCCACCGGGTACAGAACAAATTACTGAAAATGTATATTTAGATAAAAACAATATAAGTAATGTAAGTTATAGAGAATTTTTATATTGGATAAATAGAATATATGGTGGAAATTCTCAAGAATATATTTCTGTAGTTCCTGACACAACTCTATTAAATAAATCAAATAATATTAACTCTGTTTTAGGTGACAATTACTTTAGACATCCAAAATTTCAAGACTCACCTGTTATGGGAGTATCTATAAACCAAGCAAAGCAATATTCAAAATGGCGTTCAGACAGGGTTATGGAATGGACACTTGTTAAATATGGGATTATTAAAATGAATAACAACGCACCTAAAGATTCAATCTTTACCATTGAAAAATATTTTTCGGGAAAATATTATAACATTAAACCTAGTCCATACTTATTATATTACCCGGAATACCAATTAATTGATTCAACTATTAGTACAGTCACAGGTTTTAGAAATATTTGCACATACAAAAAATGGAAATAATTTCAATTACCTAAAAAGTAATAAAGAATGTCATTTTTAAAAACAAACAATTTTAAATCATATTCCGATGAAGAATTGATGAAACTTGTTTGTAAACAAAATAATAAAGCATTTGAAGAATTATATAAAAGGTATAATAACAAATTACAATTTTTCTTTTTCAGAATATTAAATAAAGACAAAGAAAAGGCTAAAGATTTTACTCATGATCTTTTTATTAAGCTAATTGAAAAACGCACATTATTTAACAATTCGCACATATTCTCCACCTGGGTATACACTATAGCTTTAAACATGTTTAAGAATGAGTTACGAAAAGAAAAAACAGTAAATAAATATAATGAGCAATTACTTCCCGATGAATATATCTCGAATAATAAAAACTTATTGGACGATATTGATCTGCCTTATTATAAAAAAAAATTAGATATAGCACTTGAAGAACTTGAAGAATCAAAAAGAATAGTTTTTATTCTAAGGTATCAGGAAGAGCTTTCGGTAAAAGAAATTGCAGAAATTCTTGAATGTCCTGAAGGAACAGTAAAATCAAGAATTTTTTATGCAATTGAAGCACTCGCTAAAAAGTTAACAACGTTCAAACACACTATGATTTATGAACACACAAAGCAATAAGTCAGAATTAAATGATTTCACAAAACCCTGGGATGACTTAACACCAGACGAAAAGAAAAATATTCTTTCGGTTTCATCTGAAAAAGAATATAAGCTTAAACAAAAAGTTGTTTCAGATTATGTAAATCATTTTAAAGATGAGCTTATGGCTTTCAATGAAAATGAGAGTATGCCGGAAACATTATCTTCACATTCAAAAACAAGTTTAAAAAGAATAATTTATATTTCTTCCTCATTAGCGGCTGCATGCTTATTGATTGTGACTCTTTATATTTTTAGTATAAGGGATAATAATAAACATCTTTCAAATAACTTCAAGCATAATGAAATCAAATCATTTGTAAAACAATCTAAAAAAGATACTATATACTCAGTTCATAACAACTTGCCAATTATAAATATTAACATTAAAGAAAACATTAGTTCTGTAAATAAAAATCAATTAAGCGACGACGAAATAATTCAACAAATAATAAACAATGCTATAGCCGAAACTTCCAACGATGAAATAACAGAATATTTACTAAATATAGGGAAAGAAGATATTCAAGATGATGATTATAATATCAACATTTCACCAGTAGATACAATGAACTTTGAAATACTTTTAGAAAATTTGTAACCATTTTTCAATAGCTCTAAGCACCAGACTGCCGTCATCCTGAGCGGAGTCGAAGGAAGGCAATGCTTTAGACACTCTATTTTTTTTAAATCTCCAATTCTCCTTTTTCGTACTCTTTATATTTTTTAGACAAATATGCCATAAGATTACTAAAATTAGTCATTGCCTCTAAAGTTTCAACATTTAAGCTAACTTTCTTAAGTCGCATTAACAATAAAGAATACAATGCATAAAGGCAAACTTCAATATCTGAATCGGGTTTTGTAGGAAGCTTTTGTCTAAAATGTTCTATATCCTGACCTGCAGTATTAAATAGTTCCTTATAGTTATTATCGTCGGTTAATTCTAACAATCGATAATGAAAATCTGTTAATTCTTTTACCTGATTTGCTACAAATTGCAAGTGACCACTTTTTTGCAATCTCTCTTCGTTCATCATACGGCAAAGCGCCTGATACCATTTACGAATCTCATACATTTCCTGCTCAGATTGCTTGAATTGTGAAATCAGAGTTCTCTCTAGTTTTTCAAAATCACAATCATTGCTTCTTATTAAATCCTCAAGCTGAAACATATATATCAAATATTCAGAAATATTCGTCTTTTTAAGTTCTTTTGCAATTAACATATAATATTGTTTTCAATCTTTTTGTAAATGTAATTTTAAGTACAGACTCTTCCAAAATCTCATTATTAATTTAGAAATTTATCAACAAATATAGGGGATTCAACAAATATAAACTTAAAAATAAACTACATGGATTATGTTAATAAAGTACTTGTAAATAGCTTTATAAAACAATTTTAAATAGTATAAAAATTAGTAATTTGGACATTTAATAATTTAACCTAACCACATGAAATTACAATTATTAATTTTATTTTTAACGATAACAGGCTGTTTATCATATAATATATCAAAAGCTCAAACGGGAAATTTATCCTCGGACACATCAAATTATTCAAGAATTTTAGATTCTGAGGATTATAATGCAGACTTATTAAACGACCTTATTAAGAATGCTATTAATAAATACCGCTTAAAACAAAAATCAGATACATTAACTTTTGAAACTTTACTAAAAAGTGCTGCTGACGATCAGGCAACTTTCATGGCCGAAACAAATAATGCCACATACGAACAAGGCGGAAAAAAAAGTACAACAGGAAAAAGAATAGCATTTTATGGTGGATCGAATAACGGAAATGAACTAGTTGTTAAAATGCCCATCAAAAAAGGAAATGAACTATATACATACGGCAAAGTTGTTGATGACATTATGTTTAAATGGCTATCAGATAAAAAAGGGATAGTTGTTTTAAATGATCCAACTTATATGTTTTTTGGAATTGGCTCTGCCCTTGATGCTGATCATAAAAAAGTTTACGTTTCTGTTGTGTTTGGAAATTACAGTTCATTTAATGCCGGAAGTACCCGTAGAGATGAGCTTGCAACCCCATTTACAACTAAAAAATACGGTCTTAAAAAATTCGATGATAAAATTTGTAAACGTTGTGATAAATTTAGAAATATAGAAGATTTACAAAAAGCAATTTACATTAAAGATAATAATCTTTATTTTAAATATGACGATTACAAGGCACTTAAGAAACTATTAAAAGACCCAACTGACGGGTTGGTTATCGATGTTATACAACGTGCACAATATCCTTGCGAAGGTGAAAACATAATAAATAACAGCCTTGTAAACAAAGGTGTAATGGTAAAAAGGTACAAGGCTTCCAAATTTGAAAAGAAGAACCTCGTAACAGATCCTAAAGAAAAAAAGAAAAAAGTTGAAGTTCTTATTGGACCTCTACCAAAAGACCTTACAGGCGAATATGAATTAAACTTACTCGTTGTTATTGGAAAAAAAGTTTGTAAAACTATTTCTCCTTCATTTAACGAAGATGCCGGCGTTGAATATTCAAATGTTATAGAACTGCTTGCAGACACTGTAGTTATTGGGGAATCTGATTATATTCCAACTGCCGAAAACTCAACACTGGAATTTGTTATACCGTTTGAAAGAAATAAATCCACCTACAAACCCGAAGATATCGAACCTCTTATTAAAAAGCTTAAAGAACCTGATTTTATTATTAAAGATCTTGCCATTCAAGCCTACTCTTCAATTGAAGGCAATGATGAATCAAATAAGGTTCTTCAGAAAAATCGTGCAGAAAGTATTGTTGACGCTCTAAAATCGAGACAAAAAGATAAAGTTGTTTCTAATATAACAATGGGCGATAACATGGAAGATTTTAAACGGGATGTGCAGGGAACCGAATTCTCAAATATGGCAACCATGACAGTTCCTGAAGCTCAGGATTATATCAGAAAAAACAATCTCATTAAAAAACTTGAGCCAATCTTACAAAAACATCGTTATGGCAAGCTAACCATGAATATCACCTATGATATTGCAGGTAAAAAGGAACAGGCTTTTGTGTTAAGCAGATTTAATAAAAGCCTTAAAGAAAATAATTTAACCCGTGCACTTTCTATACAAAAATTTATTTTCAGAAAAGTTCCGAAAAAAGAATATACCGCTGAAGCCGTTACTGGACAAGAGATTCCCGAAACACCAGAATTTGCAGGTTTATTGTTAAATAAACTATGGTTATCAGGTTTATTAATGAATAAGCTATGGTTAGAGAAATATATTAACAACGAGGAAATAAGTGAAGAGTATTGCGATAAAATCACAAACCTTCATAATATGGCACCAGAAAATTTCTACATTACATATAACTGGTATTATTGCAGAATCTTACATCAGGAATTAACCGGCGACAAGAGTATTGTTGACTTTCAAAAAGAAATTAGTGGATTATACTCAACCGGATTAAAAAAGAAAACTGTTGATTTACTAAATATGGAATACCAGTTTAAAGTTATTCAGTATTTAGACACACTTGACGAGCCACCTCCACTATTATTAGCTAGTTTGGACACTATTCGTGCAATATCAAAACTTACAGAAGCAAACTGGCAAAATTCTCTTAAACTTGCATACATTTTTGTAAGCCAGAAAGACTACGAATTTGCAGCAAAACTATTAGAGCCTTATATAATTAGCAATAATCCTTTTGATGAATTAATTTTCTCTTATATTTCAATTTGCAGTCATTTACCTTATAAATTCGGTTCCCCAAGATTTGTACTTGCAATGAATAAAGCAAAAGAACTGGATAAGGACAGGTACTGCAAACTTTTTAAGAAAGATAAATTAACTATTCAGGCTTTAGAAAACACTAAGGTAAAAGAACTTTATTGCAAAACATGCGGTAAATAATGAAACTGTTGTTTGTTTTTTCACTGTTTATTTGCTTATTTTTTCAAGCATTATTTTCACAGGAAAAAAAACCTTTGAATCTTGAAATATATTTTAACAGGACTTTAACTGATGCAGACAGAATTAGAATAAAAGAAAATATTTTCCAATACTCACAGCAGATACACACAAATCCTGAAAATGCACCATTATATGTAAACAGAGGGGTACAATATGCGTACATGGGACTTTATCCTGATGCAATTAGCGATTATAACAAGGCTATTAAAATTGATTCCACTCTTGCTGAAGCATATTATAACAGGGGTATTGCAAAAGCAAGATTCGCATTCACAAAAGGTTCGTGTATGGATGTAAAAAAAGCTGCACTTTATGGTTTACCACAAGGAAAAGAATTATATAAAAATAAATGTGGGTTGTTTATAAAAGATCTTGGCGAATTGCCATAACATTATCCCAAGAGTAAATTACAACCCCTTACCTGGCTGTAATCAAATCTTCCTAGCACCTCAAAACTTCCATCATTATAACATTTCCCCAGATCCTGTGTTTCAATAAATGAGCAAGAATATCTGTTTGCAAGATCAATAATATTTATTCCACCGGTTTTTCCATTTTCTATTAATTGAAACGGATCAGAAGTGTCTCGAATTAATACCTTCATCCACGGTGGGCAATTATATTTGCCATTTCCTTTTGAATATGCCTGAGATAATAACTCGGTCATACCATACTCACTATGAATATTACTAACTCCAAATCCAGCACTTAATTTCTCGTGTAATTCCCTTCGTGTAATCTCTTTCTTTCGTCCTTTCATTCCACCCGTTTCCATCACAATAAAATTATATGACAATTGTTGCGGAAACTTTTCTACTAAGTCCAATAATGCAAAACTTACTCCCAATAAAAGAACCTTTTGTGTTGAATCTAAATACTTTTTTATAATGTTATTTAAGTCAGAAAAGTTATCAAGAAAAAAACCGGAATCTTTATTATTGCTTAATTTT
Source organism: Bacteroidia bacterium (assembly GCA_016218155.1). Lineage (NCBI taxonomy): Bacteria > Pseudomonadati > Bacteroidota > Bacteroidia > Bacteroidia bacterium. The sequence goes on along the minus strand of JACREQ010000079.1, from coordinate 52,519 downwards.
ATTAGTTCATTAACCATATAAACTAATGAAGAACCTTCTCTTTCAAGATATGAAGGCAAAAGTGCTAAAATACAGTAGTCTGTGGGATTCTGATAAAACAAATCAAAACATTTTTTAAAACTATTCTTATATAAGGACAACTCCTTTACATAATGTTTTGACACCTCATCACCTGTAGTACCACTACTTGTAAATATAATTTCTGAAAATTCTGAAGTTGTTATCTTGTGAGTTTTAAAAAATGAAACAGGTAAAAATGGAATCTCATTAATAGTTTTAATTTTATCAGGAACAATGTGCAATAATTTTAAATATTGCTTATACACAAGATTATTCTGGGCTTGATAACAAAATGTTTCAATAGCAGAATTTTCAAATTCGAAATCAGTATGACTTTCTAACAAATTCACTTTTGTTTTTTTTTATAATAAAAAACCGGCATTTGCCGGTTTAATATTTTATTTAAATAGTAGAGGAATTAAATCTACTACTCTGTTTGAATATCCCCATTCATTATCATACCATGAAAGTACTTTAACTGTTTTACCAATTACCATAGTACTTAAAGCATCAAAAATACTTGAATGCGGGTTATGAATTATATCAACTGAAACAATAGGATCTTCGGTATATTCTAAAATTCCTTTCATCGGACCATCTGCAGCTTTTTTCATAGCAGCATTAATCTGCTCTTTTGTGGCTTCTGTTTTTAAATTTACAACAAAATCTACTAATGAACCTGTTGGGGTTGGTACGCGAATAGCCAACCCATCTAGTTTACCTTTTAATTCAGGAATTACTTTGCCTACTGCTTTTGCAGCACCTGTGGTTGTAGGAATCTGAGAAACTGCACATGACCTTGCTCTTCTTAAATCTTTATGTGGTGAGTCAAGTATCATCTGATCGTTAGTATATGCATGAATGGTTGTCATAAAGCCGGTTTCAACACCAAATGCATCATTTAAAACTTTTACAACAGGAGCAAGACAGTTTGTTGTACAACTTGCATTTGACACACATTGATCAGTAGACAGTAAATCGTTATCGTTTACGCCCATTACAATCATTCTGTCAATTGTATCTTTTGATGGTACTGTAAGTATAACTTTTTTTGCCCCAGTTTTTAAATGGTCACCATAACCTCCTTTTTCGCTTTCTTTGCTAACAAATTTACCAGTAGACTCGATTACCACATCAGGGGTGTTACTCCATTTAATACTTGCCGGACTTCTTTCTGCGGTTACTTTTATTTTAACTCCATTAACAATAAGATTCTCATTATCAAAAGCAACTGTTCCTTCAAACTTTCCCTGAGTAGAATCATATTTTAATAAATGAGCCAGAGTTTGCGTATCTGTAAGGTCGTTGATTCCTACAATTTCTATATCTGAACGTTTTAATGCAATTTTAAAAACGTTTCTTCCAATCCTTCCAAATCCGTTGATTGCAACTTTTATCTTTGTCATATTCAATAAAATTAAGTCAATTAACACTAATTATTAAAAGTCAAAATTAATGATTATAAGTTTAAACACAAAAAACCTTTATCACCTTTATAAATAAAAAAACCCTGTCTCTCGACAGGGCTTTTAATGTAAGCTATGAGAAATTAATAAACTACAAATTTAGTGGTACTCTTTGTGCCGTTTGATTCCATAGATGCAATATATGTACCTGCTGATAATCCATATGTATCAAATTCTAAACTGTGATTACCGGCATCCTGATTTTTACTTGAAATTGTTTTTACAACATTTCCGGACAAATCATATATTTTAAAAATAACATCACTTCTTTTGTTTAGGTTAAAAGAAACGCTTGCCTGATCTTTTACAGGATTAGGATATACAACAATTTGCAAAGAATTTGATTTATTTTCAACAATTTCTGGCACACTAACCGGACCTCTAAAATCTTCGCAACGATATATCCCACGACCTGCTGTTGCTGCATAAATAACACCATGGTTTTCAATGTTTGAATTAAAACCACCATCAACAACTGGAAGTACATACCATCCGTTTGGATGAATTTGCTGACGTAACTGGATTACAGGAACATTTGGAAAAGCTGTTTGTTTTTCCCAAGTTGGACTTGCAACTGTAATATCATCTGTAGTATAAACTCCGGATTCTGTTCCGATTATTACTACAAGCGAATTATTCCAGTTTACAATTGCGCTATAAATCGGCATTGCCGGTAAAGAAGAACTTTGCCTTGAGGCAAAATTATCTGCAGTTACTGATGATGTTGTAGTTGCTGCATTAAATGAATAATAAATATAATCTGTACTTGTATAGCCACCTAAAGTAAGTACAACATTATTTGCATTCTGAGGATCAATTGCAATACCTGTAATTTTATGGTCAAAATTACCGATTTCAGTTGTAGTAATAACTTGCTGCGATGAATTTGATGCACAAGTTGCACTATCTTTTGCAGAATTAATATTAGAACAACGATAAATTTTACTTACACCAGTTGTTGCATTATAATCTGAGAAAAATAAATGATCTCCATCCTTAGAAAATTCAATATTTTGAATTTCTTTTACTGTAGTTAATTTTGAAATTCTATACCAAATTGGAGGCGACATTGATTGAAGAAGGCTGAAGCGAGTAATCCAAATTGACCCATTTGGGCTTGTTGCATTATTACCACTATATCCAATAGCTAAAACTGACTGATAGGTATCTTGAACAACCACAGTATCTGATTTTCTTAATGAATCCCTACCATTTAAATCGGTCAAATTAATAATATGTTTTAATTCCCTTCCACACTGAGAAAAAATACTAAGAGTATCGCCAAGATAAAGTGTTTCAGGAGCCTTAGCTAACCAATACAGCCAACTGCCTGGATCATAAAACGTTTCCCACAATCTGATTGGAGTTACAAAAGGATGGGTTGAGGTTCCTATATTAGTATTTGCATCAGTAATATTTTTACTTATAAGCTTAGTATTATCTGTTTCAAATGTACCACCACCATCATTTGATCTTATTAATTTTCCAAAGCTTGTTGTAGCAAAAATCATGTAAGGATTTAACTGTGAAAACTCACAATGGCCTCCATTACCACCATATATTTTAAATGCATCAGTTACATGAGTTCCGGTAAGTGGTATTATTTCAGTTCCATTATTTTGAGTACCGCCTATAACCATACCATTGATAGAATAACTTACTGAATTAAAAATTGTAGTATTATAATTTTTATTCTTTTGGCTCCATGTAAGTGCAGCATCTGCAGAACTAAATACACCACCATCTGTTCCTAAATAAATTACTTTATTAGTTGCAGAATAATTAGGAGCAAACACTATTGTATGTATTCCTGAATGAACATATTTTTGATTAGTGAAATTAAGCAAACCAGTAGAAACCTGTTGCCAAGGATTTGCTGTTGTATATTCAAATAAGTCATATCCACCTAATAATAAATGTTCGGGATCATCTGGAAAAACAGCTATAACATTATTATAACGTCCATATTTATCTTCGCCAAATGGTAAAAATTGAGAATTTATACTAGCCAACATTTTTGTAAATGTATTCCCCTTATCTGTTGACTGGTATACATTTTTCAATGCTCCTGCGTTATCAGCTGCTAAACAATATATATAATTAGAATTTGAAGGAGCGATAGCAAACTCAATACGTCTAACATCAGTTGGAATAGAGTCCACAGGAGTTACTTTATCTGAGATGTTTTTAAAGGAATCGTCGCCAGTATTGCAAACATAAGCTTTACGTGCTAATGCTGCTATAACAACCAAACCATCTTTACTTACCTGAACATCGGTACAAACTGAATCTGCATTTGCATCTCCGGCAATTGTATTTGCCCATGTAGTTCCACCATCTGTAGAAAGCATTAAACCTTTTGCTGTTGCTGCATATATTTTATTTGTATTTGTTGGGTGAATTGCAATTTTACTTACGTAATAAAAAATATTCTTCGAATCATCTGATGAATTCCAAGTTGAAGTTAAATGTGTCCATGTTTCTCCATGATCTGTAGATTTCCAAATTCCCTGACCTCTAAATCCTAATTTATTATTTAAATTAAAATATTCACCTGTTCCTGCGTAAATATCTCCGTTTGAAGCCTGACACATAGAGCTGATAATCATATTATCCAATAAATCATTTCCTGCAATTTTAACCCATGAAAGCCCACCTGTAGTAGATTTCCAGATTCCTCCACCAACAGAACCAGCAATAATAAGGTTCTGATTGTCTTTATCAATCACAACAGCTCTGGTTCTTCCACCAACATTACTTGGACCCATTTCTGTCCAATTCATTTGAGTAGCAGGACTTTTTTTAACTTTATGTCCAGAAGTTGTATTAACTTTTCCATTACCATCTTTAGGGGCTTCAATATCAAAAAAGATCTCACTGATTGTGCTGTGATTCTTTAAGAAGTTCTTAATTGAATTCTTGCTTTTCAATATTACATCAGCATTATTTGACATTGATGTTAAAAAAGTAAAAGCAACACCTGCAGCTAATAATAATGTAAAAGATAAAAATAAACGCTTGGTTCTCATATGATTATTTTTTCAAGTTAATTTAATACTCACATTTTAAAAATAAATGCACAAGATATGCAAAAATTATATATCAAAAAAGAGAAATAATCATTACTGTCTTTTTTGACTTTTAAAATGAATAATAATGGTATAAAACTACAATTTGAAATTCTAAAATACAACATTAAACTTTTTAACAAAACAACTAAGTCTCCTAACAACATGTATTGTCATATTAAGTGCAATTTTAAAATTTAAACGGGACAAGAATAAACATTTTATTGGTCTATAATTTAACTAAACTTCAATTTTTGATAAATTTTATTCCTGATCTTTTGAAATGTTTGGAGAGCAGTAAAAATCATATTAGGTTTGTAGTTCAAAAATAATAATATGAAACGCATTAAAATTAAAGAGTTATTACTATCCAAAGATTTTGGAAAAGAAGTTGTTGTAGAAGGTTGGGTTAGAACCAGAAGAGGAAATAAAAACGTGAGTTTTATTGCAATTAATGATGGTTCTATAATTCATAGCATGCAAGTTGTTGTTGACATACCTGTATTTGGAGAAGAGGCATTAAAAAATATTACTACAGGAGCTTGTATAAGAGTAAAAGGAATATTGGTTCAATCCCAAGGACAAGGACAACCTGTTGAAATGCAGGCAAAAGAGATTCAGGTTTACGGAACATGTGATCCAGAAACTTATCCTTTACAAAAGAAAGGTCACACTCTGGAATTTTTAAGAAGCATTGCACATTTAAGACCACGCACAAATACTTTTGGAGCTGTTTTAAGAATTCGTCATAACATGGCATTTGCAATTCACAAATATTTTAACGACAAAGGATTTTATTATATCCATACTCCTATAATTACAGGTTCTGATGCCGAAGGCGCTGGTCAAATGTTCAGAGTATCAACACTTGATCCGCATAATTTACCGAAAACTCCGGAAGGAAACATAGATTTTTCACAGGACTTTTTCGGCAAAGAAACAAATCTTACAGTTTCAGGTCAACTTGAGGGTGAACTCGGAGCAATGGCTCTTTCAGAGGTATATACTTTTGGCCCAACATTTAGAGCTGAAAACTCCAATACTCCACGCCATCTTGCAGAATTCTGGATGATTGAACCCGAAATGGCATTTTATGACCTTGAAGATAACATGACACTGGCTCAGGATTTTGTTCAATATCTTGTTCGTTATGCTTTAGAAAATTGCAAAGATGATTTGAATTTCTTAAACGAAATGTATGACAAAGAATTAATTTCCCGTCTGGAATTTGTTGTTAACAATGACTTTAAGAGGTTAACTTATACAGAGGCTGTTGAAATTCTTATGAAATCTGGAGAAAAATTTGAATTCCCGGTTTCCTGGGGTACCGATTTACAATCAGAACATGAACGCTATTTAGTAGAAAAACATTTTAAGAAGCCTGTTATTTTAATTGATTATCCAAAAGAAATCAAGGCATTTTACATGAAACAAAATCCCGATGGAAAAACAGTAAGAGCAATGGATGTTTTGTTTCCAAAAATTGGAGAAATAATTGGTGGCTCGCAGCGTGAAGAAAATTTAGAAAAACTCGAAACAAGAATAAACGAGCTTCATATCCCATCAAAAGATATGTGGTGGTATTTAGAAACCCGAAAATTTGGAACAGCTCCTCATAGTGGTTTTGGATTAGGTTTTGAAAGATTAATATTATTTGTTACGGGAATGGCAAATATTCGCGATGTAATTCCTTTCCCCAGAACACCTAAAAATGCTGAGTTTTAAAACATCTTTGAAACTTTAAAATAATCTTTTCGTTTACGTCTTTATAAGGAAAACAAAGCAATATGTTAGATCAAAGACTTCAGCAAAAGCTTTTGCAAAAGCTTTCGCCACAACAGATACAGCTTATAAAGCTACTCGAAATTCCTACAATGGAACTTGAGCAACGTATTAAAAAAGAGATGGAAGAAAATCCTGCTCTTGAAGAAGGTGAAGCAGAAGAAGAAATTGACAATGTAGATGATGATTTAAGTCTGGATGAAGAAAATATAGATGAAGATTTTGAAGAAGAAATAGATGAGCCCAAAAAAGATGAAGAATTTTCTTTGGAAGATTACATTGAAGATGAAGACGACGACACTCCTTATTACAATTTAAATGTAAACAATTACTCTAAAGACGATGACAGAAAAGAATTCATTTACTCTACTGGCTCTACATTTCATGAAAGTTTAACATCGCAGATCGGGCTAAGATTTTTAACACCTCAACAGACAAAACTTGCAGAATACTTAATTGGAAATTTAGATGAGGACGGTTACTTACGTCGCGAAATTTCTGCAATTGTTGATGATTTAGCTTTTTTACAAAACGAAACTACTACAGAAAATGAATTATTAGAGATTCTTGAAATTGTTCAGCAACTTGATCCACCCGGGGTTGCAGCAAGATCACTTCAAGAATGTCTGTTGTTACAGATAACCAGAAAAGATCATCGCAACCCAGCAATCAGAAATGCCATCTCCATTCTTAATGATTGTTTTGAAGAGTTTACAAAAAAACATTTTGATAAAATTTTAAAGAAATTATCAATAACCGAAGACCAATTAAAAAATGCTGTTGATGAAATTATTCATTTAAGCCCACGTCCCGGAAATTCTTTTTCAGATCCGCAAAACAAGAGTCTTCACCAAATAACACCAGACTTTGTAGTTGACAATAGTGACGGAAAACTATATGTTTCGCTCAACTCCCGTAATGCTCCAGAGCTTAGAGTAAGCCAGACTTACTTAAATATGATTCAGACTTTTCAGGCAAACAAAAACAAAAAAGGCAAACGCGATAAAGAAGCAATTAATTTTGCACGTCAGAAAGTTGATTCGGCAAAATGGTTTATTGATGCATTAGAGCAAAGACAAAACACGTTGTTAATAACAATGAACGCAATAGTAAGTTATCAGCAGGATTTTTTCAGAGAAGGCGACGAAACTATGATGAAACCGATGATACTTAAAGATATTGCCGACGTCACCGGCTTGGATATCAGCACAATTTCAAGAGTTGCAAATAGTAAATATGTACAAACTCAGTTTGGAATATTTTCGTTAAAATTCTTTTTCTCTGAATCAATGCAAAACGATGCAGGCGAAGAAGTTTCTACTCGCGAAATTAAGAAAATTTTACAAGACGAAATAGAAAAAGAAGATAAACACAACCCATTAACAGATGAAGAACTTGCTGAAGTTCTTCTACAGCGTGGTTATCCGATTGCCCGTCGTACAATTGCTAAATACAGAGAACAACTTAATATTCCGGTTGGCAGACTAAGAAAAGAGCTTTAGATTTTATAAAATGACAGAGGAAATAACAAAAGCTGAAAAAATCACAGCAATAATTATCTCGTATATTTTTCATCCTTTGCTAATGCCAACTGTGGGGCTATTCCTGTTTTTTCATTCAGGCACATATTTAGAAACAATGAATGATGATGCAAAAAGTTTTTTATATATAATTCTTGGATTCTGTACTTGTGTTTTACCACTACTATCATTGCCATTATTTATCTACAGAAGAGTAATTAAGAATATAAATATGGACAGTCGTAGCGAAAGAATTATGCCGGCTGTTTTCACTCTTGTTTTTTATTTTCTTGGATATTATATGCTTAACAAATTGCCAATACCAACAGTTATAACAGGATTTATTACATCAATAGTGGCAATGGCATCATTTGCATTATTAATAACAATATGGTGGAAAATAAGTTATCACATGATGGGACTTGGTGGAATTATTGGTGCCTTAATTGCTCTATCTATTAGAATGGAAACTAATTTACAATATTATATTATTGGCAGCATATTAATTGCCGGAATAGTTTCAACAGCAAGATTAAGATTAAATGCACACACCCCATTACAAATATTAGCGGGATTATTTTTAGGTATCGCAGTGGTTTTTGGCTTTGTGTTTTTTGGTTGAAAGAATTATTGTTTTACTGTAAATTCAATTACCGGTGAACATTGTTAAATATTTATTATTCATTATTGCAAAAACACTATAAAAATTGGGTTATTTAAAAAACTGCTTCAACAATTTTTCTGGTATTGTCAGATTTTCCCATTGTATAATAGTGCACTACAGGAACTCCAGCAGCGACTAATTCCTTTGACTGCATTATAGCCCACTCAATTCCAACTTGTTTAATTTCATCATTTGTTTTACATTTTTTAGCTTCTTTTTCAAGTGCCTCTGGAATTTCTATGTAAAATGTTTTTGGCAGAATATTTAAGTGACTTAAAACAGATATCGGTTTTAATCCAGGTACAATTGGTACTGTTATTCCGGCTTTGCGACACTCATCAACAAAATTAAAAAATTTCTGATTGTCGTAAAATAATTGTGTAACAACATACTCAGCACCAGCATCTATCTTTTCTTTTAAATAAGCTAAATCGCTTCTCATATTTGGTGCTTCGGGATGTTTTTCGGGATAACCAGCTACACCAACAGAAAAGCAAGTTTTTGTACTATTCATTAAATCATCGTCAAGATATTTGCCCTGATTTAAATCCATTACCTGTTTAACTAAATCAATCGCATAATTATTTCCATTTTCCTCTGGTACAAATGTTTTAGTAGATTTATCAGGATCACCCCTAACAATTAACACATTTCTGATTCCTAGAAAATGTAGTTCAAGTAAAGCATTTTCAGTCTCCTCGCGCGAAAAACCACCACAGATAATATGTGGAACTACTTCTATTCCATATTTATAATGAAGCGCTGCTGAGATAGCAACAGTACCAGGACGTTTACGAACTATTCTACGTTCCAATAAACCGGATTCATGTTTTTTATAAACTACTTCTTCACGGTGATATGTTACATTAAGATAAGGAGGCTTAAATTCAAGCAATGGTTCTATTGTACGATAAATTCCCTCAATGCTATCACCCTTAAGTGGAGGTAATATTTCAAAAGAGATAAGTGTTTTTTTTGTGTTTCTTAGAATTTCTGCAACTTTCATTTTCTTCGTGTTACTTGTTATTTGTATTTTGTTGCTATTATTTATTTAAATTTCCAATTTCTCTGAATTTCTTAAACATACATGCAATGTCAATAGTTACTTTGTAATCTTTTGCATATAATAAGTTCATTTGGGCAATAATATCAGAATTTATTTCGATACTCTGATTTTTAGGTTCCGGATTTAATATACTCGGTTTAAGTTTAGGCAGCATATTATTTCTTTGATTATTAATATAACCAACCCATGTTTTTAACCCCGCTAAAACCAAGGCAATATTTTTGAACATCCCAAACGGATTCTTTACAAAAAATAATACAACGGGTAGAAAAACCAAAAGTAAAATTGAAAATGTAATATCAATAAGTCGTTTATTGCGACGATTAAGTTCGCTTGCAATTGAATTAAAATGCACTTCATACAAATCACCTGCTGTGTCGATTGAATTACTACCGATTATAGCAATACTCTCGGGACCGGCAATTTTATAATCAATATTAAATGCCGAAAGATTTACCATGCTTCTTATTACATTTGCAGAAGGAATATCGCGAGAACAAAAAACAATTTCATCAATACGGTTTATCTGAGCAATCTCTGTTAACTCATCCAAACCTCCAATAAACTTGTCATTTGCAATTAGGCCATTTGTTGTAACAAATCCTATTAAATCAAATTGCAATCCTGTATTTTTTAAAAGCTGCTCAACACGCGTACATTCTTCTATACTTCCCGCTAAGACAATTCGTTTCTTTCTGTATTTGTGTAGTTTAAAAACAGAGATTCCTGAAAAATGGAGTAAAAACCGAAATGCAGGAACTGCAATAACGGTCCAAAGCATTCCTATTAATAAAATAGCTCTTGAGAATCGCATTGTTTCACTCAACAATGCATAAAAAACTAATACTAACAATATTCCAAATCCAATTCCTTTAAATACATTTTTAATCTTAACCGGTCTGGAATATCCACCCAAATAAAAAATCGAAAACACCCATAGTAAAATATATACCGGCACAACATATTTTAAAAACATCAGAGGATAACTTCCATCACCATGATATTTATATTCTTCCCAGTATTTTGTTATCACATAGAACCCAGAATAAATAACAGCTCCATCAAAAACAGGAGTTGCCATGCTTTTAAAAAACTGTGTTGCCAATGCTAATGCTGCCCTAAACCATATTGCAATCGAAATTAAAACAGAAAATATATTAGCATTTCCTTTTGAAAAATGTTTTCTTGCAAATATTGACATTGCATTATAAAACATTCGAACATAATTTATGCTTCCTTTTTTTGTGCTCTCACCTTTATAATGAATAATTGTAGTTTTTGAAAAATAATAATTCTTGTAACCGGCTAATATCAGTCTATACGAAAGATCTATATCTTCGCCATACATAAAAAAACACTCATCAAGTAAACCAGTTTTATCGAGTGCTTCTTTTCGCATAAGCATAAATGCGCCAGATAGAATTTCTATTTCGTGATTTTCGTCCTTACTTAAATTTCCTAAGTGATATTTGCTAAATGTTTTTGATTTTGGAAACAATTTTGACAATCCAAATATTTTATAAAAAGCTACTGAAGGCGTTGGCAATCCTCGTTTTGATTCGGGCAAAAAATTCCCTTTTCCATCGATCATTTTTACTCCAAGACCACCGGCCTCAGGATGCAAATCCATAAATTCAACAACTTTAACAAAAGTATCTTCTTCAACAACAGTATCGGGATTTAGCAATAAAACATATTCCCCTTTAGATTTATTAATTGCCTGGTTATTTGCTTTTGAAAACCCTAAGTTTTCGGTATTCTCAATTAAAATAACATTAGGGAATTTTTCCTTAACCATTGCACAGGATCCATCCACAGAACGGTTATCTATAACAAATATTTCTGTTTCAATGCTTTTTGCAGCCTTTATGACAGCATGTAAGCACTGCTCTAAAAAGTGCTTTACATTATAGTTTACTATGATTACGGAAAGTTTCAACCAGTTAAAATATCAACGGGTAAAAATATACAATTAACATGAAAGTTTGATTGTTGTATCAAACGAACAAAAATAAAAATAATTATAAATGAAATGTTACTCCAGCAGTAAAATAGCTAATATCATAACCAAACTCTGTAAAAAATGCAATCTTTTTAGTTACAAAATAATTTGCTCCTGCAAATGCTGCAGTATGAAAATCAGCTCCACCCTGGTAAGATGGCTTATATGCAGCAGGACCCGAATAACTATAAAATCTTTGTCTAACACCTGTTGCAAATCCTGCATATGCATTTAATTCAGGAGTATTAATTAGCTTACCAAAGTTATAGTAATATGCAGCTCTGAAGGCAACAACTAAATATACGTAGTGTTGAGTATAATTGTATGTGTTTACTACAGGCCAAATTCCATCAGTATATATTCCCTTATATGTTTTTGCAAATGAACCAACTAATCCACCAAAAGCTAATGTTCCCGGACCAATTTTTTTAAACCCATGATCAAATGAAACTCTAACAGCCGGAGTTCCTCCAAAGGTTCCAACAGCAGAAAAATGATAATAATTAAGACTTGGACCAACACCCAGACTTAAAAAGTTAGTCCCTTTTTTCATTTCCTGAGATTTAATATTAATTGATATACCTGATATTAAAACAAGTATAATAAAAAATGTTTTTTTCATGATTTTTATTTTTTTTTGCAAAAGTATCATTTTTGAATTTAATACAATTAGGTTCACTTAAGATTTAACTTTGTTTAAAATGAATAGGAATTAAATACAGTTAACCTTTAACTGTCATCTCAAAATGTACTCGGTTTGTAATTGATTTACCTAAAGTTACCTCATCAGCATATTCCAACTCGTCTCCGATTGCAACACCGCGTGCGATAGTTGTTATCTCAACTTCAAAACGACTAAGTTTTTTATACACATAATAATTTGTAGTATCTCCTTCCATAGTAGTACTTAGCGCAAGAATTATTTCCCGAAAATTACCAGAAGCAGCTTTTTCTTCCAACGTAGAAATATTTAAATCAGATGGTCCAACACCATCCATTGGCGAAATTAAACCTCCAAGAACATGATAAACACCCTTAAACTGATGAGTATTTTCAATAGCCATTACATCTTTAACCGACTCAACAACACAGAGTAAACCATTATCTCTACGACCATCACTACAAATTTCACAAATATCATTATCGGAAATATTATGGCAAGATTTACAATATTTAATTTCGTCAGCAAGAGTTGTTAACGATGTTGCAAATTCAAAAACTGGAAGTTTGCCCTGTTTTAATAAATGCATTACAAGACGAAAAGCGGTTTTTTGTCCAATACCGGGAAGCTTTGAGAATTCATTTACTGCTTTTTCAAGTAGTTTAGAGGGATAACCTGAAGGGTTCATAAAATTGGGGATAATTTAATGCAAATGTAATAAGAAATAGACTTCAAATATGTATAATTGTAATTATAGATGGTGAAAAATAAAACAATAATTATAAATTGTAAATAGTTTAGCATGAGTTCAATATTAGTTTTTTCCATAATCGCAGTATATTTTGTTGTTTTAATGGCAATTGCATATTTTACATCAAAAGGAGCTACTTCACATACATTTTTTAACGCAAACAAAAAATCACCATGGTTTGTTGTTGCATTCGGAATGATTGGCACTTCACTGTCTGGTGTTACATTTATGTCTGTTCCCGGTTGGGTTGGTTCTACACAGTTTTCGTACATGATGATGGCTTTTGGATATTTATTTGGATATATTGTTATAGCAACTGTTTTGTTACCTTTATATTATAAATTAAATCTAACTTCTATTTACTCATATCTTGAGACCAGATTTGGTTTCTGGTCTTATAAAACAGGTGCATTTTTCTTTATTATTTCAAGAAGTTTAGGTGCTTCGTTCAGAATGTATATTGTAATTAACGTATTACAAATTTTTGTTTTTGATGCATGGAATGTTCCATTCTGGGTAACAGTTTTAATTTTTATAGTTTTAGTAATTTTATATACTTATCAGGGCGGAGTAAAAACACTGGTCTGGACAGATTCTTTACAAACTGTAGGCATGCTTACAGCAGTAGTTTTAACTATTGTTTTTATTTCATCAGAAATGAATATAAGCTTCCCACAACTTATCGATAATGTAAGATTATCAAATATGTCAGATATGTTTTTTGCAGATGACTGGAACGACAAACGACATTTTTTAAAACAATTTTTTGCCGGAATGTTTATTACCATTACAATGACTGGACTTGATCAGGAGATGATGCAGAAAAATTTAAGTTGTAAAAGTTTACGTGATGCACAAAAAAACATGTTTACATTTTCAATAATTATGGTGTTTGTAATATTTATGTTTTTATTTTTAGGAGCAATACTTTATATGTATGCCGGTGCAAACAATATTACTGTTCCAAAAACAACAGATGATCTTTACCCTTTGTTAGCACTAAAATATTTTAGTCCGGCTGTTGGAATAATATTTCTGATTGGATTAATTTCTGCAGCTTTCCCAAGTGCCGACGGTGCTTTAACCTCTCTTACAACTTCTTTTAGTGTCGATTTTTTAGGATTAAATAAAAGAAAGCTGGAAGAAAAACAAATCCGTAACACAAGATACAAAGTTCATCTTTCATTTGCTTTGCTCTTATTAATTATAATTGTAGTTTTCAGGGCAATTAACGACCAGGCAGTTATCGGCAAACTTCTCACTGTTGCAGGTTATACTTATGGTCCACTTTTGGGGTTATACAGCTTTGGTTTATTTACCAAAAGACCTGTTTCAGATAAAATTGTTCCAGTTATTGCTATTCTTTCTCCTGTAATTTGCTTTTTTCTAAGCACTTACTCTAAGCAACTTTTTAACGGATATGAACTGGGTTATGAACTGCTTATAATAAACGGGTTATTTACATTTATTTTTTTGTGGCTAAGCGGGTTTATGAAAAAGAAAATTTAGTAAAAGCAAATAACATTAATAAAGAAACAAAAAAGGGAAGAAATTAATTTTCTTCCCTTTTTTGATTAAAAATAACATATTATTTCATTAATGTTACATGAACATTTACAGTTGTTTCTGCATATGTGCCTGAGCAAATTTTAATAACTGCATCGCCTTCACCTGCAGCAATAATCTGACCGTTCGCATCAACACTGGCAACCAAAATATTATCCGAACAATATACTAAATTTGGACTAGCAACAGTTCCACCAACTGCATCCAGTGCTGTAACATTAAGCTGAACAGGAACCCCAGAAATCATTGTCATATTTATTGTGCTTCCATTAGCCACCTGAATGCTATTTACAGATGAATTTCCAGAGCCACAATCACAGTCATCGGCAATTCCAACCATTATTGTACCTACGCTTCCAACCCATGGATTATTATGATCGTAAGCCATTACAAAAGTTGACATTCCTGCAAAAGCATTTGATTTTAATGTTACAAGTCCTGTAGCATTTACTGTTGCAATGTCAAACATAGGAAAACCATAAGTAGGAATTTGCCAATCAAATGTAATTCCGGTATAAGGTGCAGAAGAGGTTCTTGTAATATGATATGCCTGTACTGTAAATTGTTTTGTTCCGCCTGCAGGTATAGATGTGTAAAATGGAGTTACAACAACCAATGTATCTGAGTTAACAGTAATTTCTGCCTGACCAATAATTCCATCAGCTTTTGCCTGAATATAAGTTGTTCCTGTTTTTAACGGTGTTACCAATCCTGTACTGCTAACACTTGCAATTGCTGGATCTGTAGAATTCCATGTAAATGAGATTCCGGTTGCTTCAGTACCATCACCTTTAAATGCTTTAGCTGCCAACTGCTGAGTTTCATTTTTAAATAAATCTTTTGAAGGAGGATTAACTTCAATTCTGATAATCGGAATTGCAACTTCCGGAATACCAATAACGAGAACAGGTACAGTTACAACAGGATTACCCTGAATACTTGTTGCTGTAACAGTTATGTGACACTCACCAACTTCAACAAAAGTAACCAATCCGGTTGAAGAAACTGTTGCAATTGCAGTATTACTTGATTCGTAAGTACAAGTTGGATTTGTAACACCAGTTGTAGACATATAAACAGATTCTAACTGAAGATTATCTCCTTTATTCCAAACAATTGCAGATGGTGCAACTGCAAAAGCAGATGGAATACTTATTCCTAATGGAACAGATGCTGAATATGTAACATTATCTTTAGTAACTGAACCAGTAATTTTTACTTCGCCAGTAGAAACTGCTGTCACAACACCTGCAGTATTAATTGTTGCAATAGTTGTACTTGAAGAGGTCCAAGTAATCCCTGTTGCAGGTGACACAGCGCCATTAACATCAACTAAAACAGCGGTATAAGTAATATGCCCATCAGGTGACATTGTTTGTGCGCCATTTTCTATAACCAACACATACTTTTTAGTAGTATCAGTTGTTTCTTCTGTTTTGTCTTTCTTACATGAGTTAAAAAATACTGCAGTGAAAGAAAGTAATCCTAATGCAAAAATTTTAAGCTTTGTTTTCATAATTAATTTTTTTGAAAAATTTCTAGGACAAAAGTACGTCTGAATAAAACAACAATCGCTTTTTTATACCTATATACTATCTATACAATGCAATAAAATATCCATACACCAAACAATCTATGTTGCTTTGGTTCTTACAAATAGAAAAATGATGTTTTTAAAATTTATATATTATTCAAAAATTCACCTAGATTTTCGTCAGAATTTAAGTTTAGTTTTTTTCTTAATCTGTAACGATTCATATCAACACTTGACGGTGAAATATTATATATAGAAGCAATATCTTTTGATGTCAAATTAATTCTCAATAATGCAGATAATTTTTTCTCGTTCTCGGTGATAGTTGGAAATTTTTCTTTGAGTTTTATAAAAAATGATTGGTTTACATTCTCTACATGTAATTGAAAATCCAACCTTTCCTTGTCAAGCTTTACATTTGCAGAAATTAGTTGTGAAAGCTTATTTACAATTTCGTTTTTTTCACCTTTTGAATCCTTTTGAAGAGCTTTTAATTCATTATTTAACAATTCAATAAATTCTATTTTCTGAATTATATATAAAGCCATATTTACCAATTCCTTTTCTTTATATTCCAATTCCTGTTTAAGGTTCTGCTGTTCAAGTTTTGCAACTGTTAGCTTTTCTTCCATTAAGGAGTGGCTATACTCAGCATTTTGTCGGTTTTTTATGTTTTTATTTCTTTGCCACAAGAATGTTAGAACTCCAATAACTATTAACAAAAATGCTAAACCATAAAGCAATATATTTGTGAGCTTTGCCGATTTTTTCTCTGTTTCCAGTTTATATATTTGCTGTTCTTTTTTTTCGGACTCATAAAGCCCTTTCATTTCTTCAATCGCTTTGTTATTTTCATGAATTTTTATTGAATCATTATATAAACTAAATGCTTTAAAATAATTATATGCTGATTTATAATCATTAATTTGAATGTATACTTCTGATAATGCATTTAAAGTTGTTGATTTTTCAGAACTAGCGCCAATTCTGTTTGCTATATCTAAACTTTTATTTAAGCAATCTATTGCTTCATTAAATTTTCCAAGTTTACTATATGCATCACTAATATTCTTTAAATATTTACTGGATGGTAACAAATCCTGAGTCTCTTGTGTTATTTCATATGCTTTTTTAAAATAATCAAGTGCCGATTTATAATCCTTTGCATCATACCTTAAAGACCCTATGTTATTAAATGAGATTGCCAAACCAGTTTTATCATTCATTCTTTGCCTTATTTCTGCTGACTTTAAATAATATTTAAGTGCCAAATCATTATTTTTTAAACTCTGATAAGTAATACCAATATTATTATATGAATCAGAAAGACCAGAGCTATCACCAGTTTTTATATTAATTTCAGAAATCTGAAAGAAGGATTTTAAAGCTTCCTCATTTTTTCCTCTTTCCTGATATAAAATACTAAGATTATTTAAGGCAACTCCTTTTATGCTCTCATTATTATTTCTTTCCGCCATTTTTATTGCTTCAAGCAAAACATTTGCTGACTTTGAATCATCTCCTATTGCTTTATATACATTTCCTATATTTATAAGAGCTTTAATTATACCAACAGTATCATTTGTTTTTTCAAATGCCTTTCTGCAATTTTCATAATAATCAATACTCTCTGGATAATTGCATAATTTCTCGGACACTATTCCAAGACTTCCAAGGCATTTGGGCTCAAGCAAAATCAATTCATTTTCTTTTGAATACATTAATGCCGACATAAAATATCGCTTAGCCATTACATATTCATTACCTTTCATATAAACCTGACCCAAATTTAATAATGAGTTTACATATCCCTTTTTATAATCTATAGATTGTGATAAAGTAATTGCCTCATTTCCTTTTTCTTTAGCAAGTTTTGGATTTGAAATAGAATATTGATTTACTAGCTTTAATAACTCAATAACATCATTAGTATCTTTATTAAATTTTATCCCATCATTTGATGCTTTCTCTTTATTCTGACAGGAATAAATAAAAACAGGAAACAGTAAAAAAAGTAAGAAAATAAATCGCATAAATTTTAAACAGATCTTTTTATTTACAAAAGTAAGGGTATTTTACATAATTGACTAAAGACTATTATTATTTAAACTGATGATATTGGCTTTATAATATTTAAAGCCTTTTTTTAATGAATTCTATAAATTTTACATAGTTTTGTAATAGACAATTTAACCTCAGTTTTTTTATAAATAAAAATAAGAATAACGTATTCTTAACATGAGAACATTAGCAATTATACCGGCACGTGGTGGTAGTAAACGAATTCCAAGAAAAAACATTATTCCATTTTTAGGAAAACCTATAATACAATACTCCATTGAAACAGCTATAAAATCAAACTTATTCAATGAAATAATGGTTTCAACTGACGATATTGAGATCTCTGAAATCTCAGTAAATGCAGGAGCTGTTGTTCCTTTTTTAAGAAGCCATAAAACTGCAAATGATACTGCACATATTGCTGAAGTAGTTGATGAAGTTCTAACAACATACAAACAAGCAGGCAAAGAATTTGATGTTTTTTGTGTTATTTTTCCTACCGCACCATTTACAAACCAAGGTAGGCTTCTTGAAGGTTTTGAATTATTAAACAATGGTAAATTTGATTCTGTATTTCCGGTTCTGCAGTATAGCTATCCCATTCAACGTTCACTTAAAATCGAAAACGGAAAAATTAGTATGATTTGGCCTGAAAATTTAAATAAAAGATCACAAGATTTATCTCCTTCCTATCATGATAGTGGTCAGTTTTACTGGATGAAAACGGATGCATTTAACATTCAAAAAAAGCTGTTTTCTGATAATTCTGGAGCAATTGTATTATCAGAACTGGAAGCTCACGACATTGACACCCTTGAAGATTGGAAAGTTGCTGAAATGAAATATAAGCTTCTTTTTCAATAATTAACTTTTACAAAATGGTTTCTTGCTTAAGTTTTAAAATTAATATAGGTTTACAAAAAAAAATAAATTTTCATGCTTGTTAAAGCTTATGCAAGTGCTGTTCATGGCATAAATGCCACTACCATTACTGTTGAGGTGAATGCAACTCAAGGAATGAAATATTATTTAGTCGGGCTTCCTGATAATGCAGTTAAAGAAAGCTTACAAAGAATTGAATCGGCATTAAAAACTAATGGCTATAGAAGACCTGGACAAAAACTTATAATAAATTTAGCTCCTGCAGATTTACGTAAAGAAGGTTCTGCATATGACTTACCTCTAGCAATTGGAATTCTAGCAGCATCTGGACAAATTAATGGCGATAAGCTAAAAGATTACGTTATTATGGGCGAACTTTCTTTGGATGGAAGTTTACAACCAATAAAAGGAGCTTTACCCATATCTATTCAAGCAAAAGAAGAAGGATTTAAAGGATTTATTTTACCCGAAACAAATGCTCGTGAAGCTGCTGTAGTTAACGGTTTAGAAGTTTATGGTGTAAATAATCTTAAAGAAGTTATTGATTTTTTTGAAGATAAAAGTGAGTTAAAACCTGTTATTGTAAATACTCGTGAAGAATTTTATAATAATTACGATAAATATGATTTCGATTTTGCAGATGTGAAAGGTCAGGAATCTGTGAAACGTGCTTTGGAGATTGCAGCTGCAGGTGGTCATAACATTATAATGATAGGACCTCCGGGTGCTGGCAAAACAATGCTAGCTAAAAGAATTCCAACAATACTTCCACCACTTACTTTACAAGAAGCTTTAGAAACCACAAAAATTCATTCTGTTGCAGGAAAAATAGAGAAAGATACTTCTCTAATGACAAGAAGACCTTTTCGTTCACCACACCACACAATTTCGGATGTAGCCCTCGTTGGTGGAGGTACTTTTCCACAACCAGGGGAAATTTCGTTAGCACATAACGGTGTTTTATTTTTAGATGAATTACCAGAATTTAAAAGAACTGTACTTGAAGTAATGCGTCAGCCACTTGAAGACAGGGTTGTAACAATAAGCCGTGCAAAATTCACAGTTGAATATCCTGCAAGTTTTATGCTTGTTTCTTCAATGAATCCTTGTCCGTGTGGATTTTACAATCACCCTGAAAAAGAATGTGTTTGTTCGCCTGGTGTTGTGCAAAAATATTTAAGCAGAATTTCTGGTCCGCTTTTAGACAGGATAGATATTCATTTAGAAGTTGTACCTGTACCATTTGAAAAATTAACTTCAGAACAACAAAAAAGTGAAACAAGTGCTTCTGTTCGGGAACGTGTTATAACAGCGCGTAAAATTCAGGAAGATCGTTTTAAAGATATATCCGGAATTCATAGTAATTCACAAATGAACTCCAAATTATTTCATCAATACTGCAAAATAGATACAGCAGGAACCGAATTACTAAAAAATGCTATGACTCGACTAGGATTATCGGCTCGTGCCTATGATAGAATATTAAAAGTTTCAAGAACAATTGCTGATTTAGAAAACGAAATAAATATAAAAACACATCACCTTGCTGAAGCTATTCAATACAGAAGCCTTGACAGGGAAGGATGGGCTGGTTAAATTAATTCAAGCTAAACTTTTTAGATTATACTTTTTTATTTTCAAACTTAATTTTAATTTTAAGCCATTAAATTGCAAAAATGAAAACAATATACCTTCTAGCAATGCTCTGTTTTTTTTCAATCCTTGCATTTTCGCAAGGAAGCCAACCTGTTGTTCTCATTTCTGGTAAAGTAGTAAACGAAAGAAGTATGGAGCCACTTGAAGCCAGAGTAATTTGGGAGCTATTACCAGATGGAACCGAAGCTGGCATTGCCCGTACTGACCCTTCAAACGGAGAATATAAAATAATACTTCCTTTCGGTAAAAAATATGGATATATGGCAATGGCTGAAGGTTTTTACTCTGTAACAAAAAATCTTGACGTAACCGACCTTAAAGAATATACCGAAATTGAAGAACAAAATTTATTTATGGCACCTGTTATGGAATCACAGGTAGTTAGAATTAATAACTTATTCTTTAAAAAGAAATCTGCAGAATTTGAAAAAGAATCGTATCCTGAACTTAATCGCTTTGTTGAATTTTTAAAAGTAAACAAAAAAATAACAATAGAAATTCAAGGGCATACAGATAATAAAGGAGAACCTGCAGAAAACATGACACTCTCAGAAAAACAAGCCCAGGCAGTTGCTGATTATTGTATCTCAAAAGGAATAAAAGCAGAAAGATTAACAGTTAAAGGATTCGGACAAACCCGTCCCATTGGCTTTAATAAAGATGAAGAGGGTCGTGCAATGAATCGTCGTATAGAATTTAAGGTTATAACAACAGGCAAATAGTTTTCTAAAATTTCGGACAAGGAATTATTTTAGTCCTATGATGCTTAGGTTTTTTAGGATTAATAAATTGGTAATTTAAAGAAATCTCATGCGAACCACCAGAAGCCATTGTTAGTTTAGATATTGTTATATCATAGCTATAACCGATTATTAAATCTTTATAAACACCACCTATCATTAATGCAACAGCATCGTGATTAGAATAACCTGGCTTATAAGCTTTAAAACCAGGAATTCCTCTATACCATACTCCAAGAAAGTAATATTGTCTTTTATAATATACTCCAACATCTGCCTGATCAAATTCTTTTTGAAAACGATATTGAAATGCAACTGTAATAGTTGGCTTTTCGTTTTTACGACCCTCACCACCATGGTTTTCAAGCAAGAAATTTACCCCTCCGTGTAAAGATCCTTTTACAGGCAACGGCGCTTTTTTACTTAAAAAAGATTCGTTTGGTCTGTTTATATGATTAAATGTTATTCCTACCCATTGATTTTTTGAAAACACTAATGCTCCAGTTGAAAAATCCATATAATGAACTTTCTCAGGAGTTGGTGCCTGAATAGAAGTTGATGCTCCCCTTGAAATCTGATCTCCAAAAACCAATCTGTTAAAATCTAACGAACGATAACCATATGTTGCTCTAATACCTAATGATGCAGTCCATACTCGAGTAAACTTATAATCGTAAGCATAATTCAAGCCTACAGTATTATTGCCAAAACCTGCAGAACCAGCCTTATCACTTGTCAATAATACTCCAACTCCACTTCTGAAATTACTTAAATAATAATCATAAGACAATAGGAAAGAATTAAATGCTCCGGGCAAAGAAGCCCATTGATTTCTGTATGTTGTTGCCAAACGTGAATCGGCATTAGCACCTGCAAAAGCAGG
This sequence comes from Bacteroidia bacterium, assembly GCA_016218155.1. NCBI lineage: Bacteria > Pseudomonadati > Bacteroidota > Bacteroidia > Bacteroidia bacterium. Next base: position 30,157 of record JACREQ010000079.1, on the reverse strand, counting down.
GTTTAAATAAATTGGAGAAGCATAAAATTGAGTTAATTGTAAATCCTGTGCAAATGACACGGAAAACTGTATCAATAAAACAAACAATAATATAATAATTTTTCGCATCATCTTAATAACAATATATCTCCTACTTTATCTACTTTTCTGCCATCAATAAAAGAAGCAGAAGCTTTAAAAACATAAACATCTTCCTGACATAGTTGTCCTCTGTAATAACCATCCCAGCCAATATTTACATCATTTGTTTCATATATTAATTCACCCCACCTGTTAAAAATAAGCATTTTAAATTCAGTTATTCCTGTCGCAAATGGAAAGAAAACATGATTTGTTAAATCAGTCGGATCATACGTACCACCAGATGCATGGTTAGGATCAGGAGTAAATGCATTCGGGAAAATAATATCTCCTGTAGCATTTACCAATATTGAAGAAGTATCAGTACATCCATATGTGTTAACTGTTACGAGACTAATAGTAAATTGCCCCAGATTCATATAATTATGTGTTGGATTATCCTGTACTGAAGTATTTCCATCACCAAAATTCCAAAGATAACCCACCCCACCAATTGAAGTATTTGTACAAACAACGGGATCGTTAGGCAAGTAAAGAGTTGTTGCATTTACAGTAAAAGATGCTGATGGATTTGGAAAAACATAAACTTCCAAAGGATAGGTAGCTGAACTTGAAACACACCCTCCCTGAGTTTCAAGATCAAGTGAAACATAAAATGTATCAGATGTAGCAAATGTATGAGTAGGGTGTTGAAGGGTTGATGATGTTCCATCACTAAAATGCCATGTCCATGAACTTATATCATCAAAAGTTGTAAACGAACTATCTGTGAAATTAATTGTAAGTGGCTCACAACCCTGAGTGGCATCTGCATTAAAATATATTGTAGGTGGTGGTGCAAAATAAAGATGAACAGAGTCAATTACAGAAAAACCACAAGTATTTGTAACAGTTATTATGTACGTTGTTTCCTGTTGTGGCGCAACTATAAATGGCCCTTCGCCAGGTCCTAATCCATTATTCCAAGCATATGTTAAAGTATCAAACATTCCTACTGTAGAAGTTGAATAAACTGTAGTTTGAGTACCTGCACAAACAGGAGAATTTACGAGTATATCAACATCTTGTGGAAATAATGTTTTAACAAATACAGTAATTGTATCACCTATTCCCGGACAACCATTCTGATCATATGCATTAACTATATATGTAGTTTCAGTAACAGGCGATACCGTTTTAGTATTTCCTAACCCTAATCCATGATTCCAGTAATATAAATAATTACCAGCACCACCTGAACCAACCGCTGTTAATGTAGTAGATTCACCTAAACAAATAACATTCTGACCTGTTGCATTAGCATTAACCTGTGTTGGGTTGCTAATTGTTGTAACAATAGTTGATAAACATCCATTATTATCAGTAACTGTTACTGAATATGAGCCAGAAACCAGTCCGGTTGCAGTTTGTCCTGATTGCTGAGGAGTTGTTCCCCATGTAATATTATAAGGCGGAGTTCCACCTGTAGCACCTACAGTAGCAATTCCATTTGAACCATCATGACAAGAAACATCTGAATGCGATACCAATACTGCAGTAAGTGCAGTTGGTTCAGAAACAATAATTGATGATGAAGATGTACATCCGTTTGCATCAGTTATTGAAACATTATAGTTGCCTGAATAAATATCGGTAACATTTGAAGTTGTTTGAGCCGGTATAGTATTCCAATTATAATTATATGGTGGGGTTCCACCCGACACAATTGCAGATGCAGCACCTGTATTTGTACTATAACAACTTACAGACAAATCCTCATTTGCAGTTACAACTAATGGTTGAGGCTGTGATAACGAAATACTTGTAGTAATCTGACAACCATTTATATCAGTTACAGAAATAGTATATGTTCCAGATATTAAGTTAGAAGCTGTTGCTGTAAACTGGCTTGCCGGAACCCAAACATATGAATAAGGTGAAGTCCCACCTGAAGCAACAGCAGTTGCTGTGCCATCAGACATACCATAACAGGAAATGTTCTGTGCAGTAGCGTTAACGGATAAACCTAATAATGGAGCGTGAATTACAACAGAAGAAGTATCAAAACATCCCTTTGAGTCAGTAACTGTAACAAAGTATGTGTTAGGAGTTAAGCCTGTAATTCCAGGTGAATTACTTCCTGTTGACCAATTATAAGTATATGCCGGAACCCCGCCACTTACCGAAGCTAGTGCATTACCATCACTACCTCCGTAACAACTTACATCTGAATAATTAGTAATAGAAATATCCACTGAAGATGGTTGTGAAATTATTACGGGAACAAAACTTTGACAAGAATGTTGGTCAGTTACTGTCACGTAATAAATTCCTGCCTGAAGATTTGATGCTGTATCATTGGTTCCTCCAATTGGTGACCAATTATAATTATATGGTGGTGTACCTCCAGCGGCCAAAACCCAAGCAAAACCATCATTGCCATTATGGCATTCAGGATTTGTAAAACCTGATAAAATTGACAAATATGAAGGTTGTGACAAGAAAATTGAAGCACTTCCAGAACACCCTCTGGAGTCAGTTACATAAACAGTATGCGTTCCTGCTGATAATCCAGATGCTGTTTGAGAAGTTGCTCCACCTGGTGACCACGAGAAATTATAAGGTGGGGTTCCGCCAGAAACAGACGCCGTTGCTGAACCATCAAAACCACCAAAACAGCTTACATTTTGAAAAGTGTTAATTGAAACACTTAATGGAGTTGGCTCAACAAATGTTACAAAGTAAAAATCCTGACAATTATGAGAATCAGTAACTGTTACCTGATATACAGCCGGAGATAGCCCTGTAAGATTTGGAATTGTTGGTCCGTTTGACCACAAATATGTATATGGTGCAGTTCCGCCATTTACAGATAAATTAACAGAACCATTATTAGCACCTGTACATGTAATATTAATTTGAGTTGAAGAAATTGAAATTGCAGGAGGCTGAGTTATTTCGGGATTTGTTACAGCAATTCCCTGACATCCGTTCGCATCATTAACCAAAACAACAAAAGTTCCAGCTCCTAGACCAGTTCCCGTTGACCCATTCCCTCCATATGGCGACCATGAATAGGTATATGGAGCCAAACCACCACTAACATTAACAGTAGCCGTTCCATCATGTCCACCAAAGCATGAAACATTTTGAATTGCTGCCATTGCTACTACTGGTCCTGACACATCATTTAATGCTACATTCGCAATCTGGCTACATCCGGAAAAATCAGTAACTGTAACACTATATAATCCTGAAGAAATATTATTAATTGTAGACGTTGTTACAGCTCCCGGTTGCCATAAATATGAAAATGGCGGAGTTCCACCAATCGGCGTTACTGTTGCTGTTCCATTAGAAGAACCGCACGTTGACTGCGTTGTACTAGTTGTTAATAAGATCCCCCCTGGTTGTGTTATATTAATAGAATTTGTTAATGAACACCCATTAGCATCTGAAATTGTTACAAAATATGTACCCGCTCCAATATTTGACAAAGTCTGGGTAGTACTCCCGGATGGTTGCCAAAAGTAACTATAAGGACCGGTACCACCAATTGTGTTAGCAGTAATACTTCCTGTTTGTCCACCGAAACAACTTACATTTGACTGAGAATAAGTTGATGTTAAAGCCGAGCTTGGCTGAGAAACAAATACATTTAACTGCGAAACACAGAAATTTGCATCTGTAACAGAAACCATATAATTTCCTGCAGGCAATCCGGTTGCAATAGGTGAACTTCCACCAGTTGGAAGCCATTGATAAGTATATCCTGGTGTTCCTCCATTTACAGATATACTGGCAGAACCATTATTGCCACTAAAACACAAAACATTTGCTACATTATTTAACATTACACTTAATGGTGGCGGTTGACTTATTACTGCGACAGTTGTTTGTTGACAACCTTTACTATCAGTAACAGTAATAGTATAATTTCCTGCAAGTAATCCTGTTGCATTTGCTGTATTCCCACCATTGGGCGACCACGAATACATATAATTCGGTGTACCACCAGAAACTATTACAGAAGCAGTTCCGTTATTACCTCCATAACAAGAAACATTACTTGTTGAAAGAACTATTGCTAGCGCATCTGGTTGAGTAATCACAACAGATGTATTCGCCTGACAACCGTTAAAATCAGTAACCGTTACAAAATAAGTTCCGGCTATAAGCCCCGAAGCAGTTTGTGAGGTTCCTGCACCAGAAGACCAAAAATAAGTATACCCAGGAGTTCCGCCATTAACAGCTAACTGAGCAGATCCATTACTTTCACCAGAACAAAAAACATTAACAGAATTACTGATATTTACAGTTAACAATGCCGGCGAACCTACAGATGAAGTTACAGTCGTTGTACACCCTTTCGCATCTGTAACCGTAACAGTATAATTCCCTGCAGTTACTCCTGTTAAATTTAATCCATTATATCCATTTGACCAATTATAAGAATATCCTGGCGTGCCACCAAAGGCAGACACCAGAAGACTTCCATTAGACAATCCAAAACATGAAACATCAGTAGAATTAATAACAGCTGTAAGAGGCTGTGGCTGTGTTATCGCTATTGAAGCAATTTTCGTACATCCATTGCCATTTGTTACTGTCACAAAATAAGTTCCCTGAGTAAGACCGGTAGCAGTTTGTCCTGTTTGTTGTGGTGTTGTATTCCAAAGATAAGTATATGGCGGAACTCCTGATGTAATATTTACTGTAGCAGTTCCGTTTGTTCCGTTATAACAATTAACATTATTGGTTGAAAATGTTATGTTTTCTGAAAATGAAACAAAATTAACCAATACATTATCAGTATCTGCAGGACAAGTTCCATTTCCGGTTGTAGTTAATGTAAGAATTACATTACCCGCAATAACTTCAGCAGGGGTTGGAGTGTAAGTACAATTTAAGGAGGTATTTGATGGTAAAAAAACACCTGTTCCGCCCGACCAGATTCCACCTGTTGCCGCTGTTACTGTACCTGTTAAACTAACAATAGTATTTGTGTTACATAATATTTGATTAGCACCTGCATTAGCAGAAACCGCTACAGGATAAGATGTAATTGTAACCATTACTGAAACAGGAGTACATCCTGAAGCATCGTTTACTAACAAAGTATAAGTTCCCGGACCTCCATTTATACTCTGTGTTGTTGCACCAGTATTCCATAAATACGTATAAGGAGGTGTTCCTCCTGATGGAATGCCAGAAATTACAGTACTGGTTTGTCCAAAACAAAGTGTAGGATTTACAGGAGTAATTGTTGCATATAACTGTGGATGTATTAAAACGTAAATAGAATCAGTTCCTATATATACACCATCAGTTAAATGCACAACATACCATCCATTTTGAGTAGGTGCAAATGAAGGCGGATGATAGTTATTATATGTAAAGCCACCAGGACCAGTCCACCAAACATTTGATGTCTGAGGACAAGTAATAACAACGTTATCAATGCCCCAATGATCGTAATTATTACCCGATGTATTTGATTGGTACCATCTGAATTGAACGTTGTTACCGGCAACAGGAACATTACAACAGTAATTATGCCAGTTGGTAAGTGCCGGATCGTGACCACCATTTGGCGACCAGTATTGAATATCAGTCCATGTAGTACCTCCGTTATTTGACCATTGTAAGTGAACGCCTTCAGTAGGTAAATCCGGCCCTTCGCAAGGAGAGCTAACACCTTGCACAGAATATATCATATCAAAACAAATAGTACAGGAAGTTGTTACATTAAAAGGAAGAGTAACTAATTCTCTAGGAAAATTTGTTGCCGGACCTATCCATAAACATGTTGACCCATCCGGACCCGAAACACAAGGATTGTTAAACATCGGCGATGCATTTGTAGACCAGCCAGCACCAATTGAACCATTATTAAAATTATTATCCATTAAATAATCATCACAGTTACCCCATGAATGTAATTTTACATGCTCTCCTTCGCAAATATAAACTGTATCTGCAATCTGATTATCGGCTGTAGCAATGATGTTACATTGAGAAAAAGCGTTATTTGAGAATCCAACAAAAAGTACTATTGTTGTGCAAATCAATATAATATTGATAAAAAGCTTTTTCACTACTTCATGTTTTGTAGTTTACCATCATTTTACTTCAAAGTTAACTATTTCGTACTTTGTTAAAACAGGCTTATCATTATAATTTAAAAAACGATTAAAAATTCTTAGTATATCATTATTGTCAACCCCGCAATCTCCTTGCTTTGTTTGTTTAGATGTTAATTCTAATTCAAAAACCGTTTTATCGCTATTGCCATCACAAGTACTACAAATGCCATTATAAAATAAATTTTCAGACCACATTATCTTTTTATTATCAACAGTAGTATTTACAAATTTCAGTATTATATACTCGTAATGAGTTCCGTTTTTAAAATCATGGCATTCATCATTCTGAGTAAACACCTGAACACCATTTGCTTCTTTTAATAATTCCCATTCTCTTTCAGGAGCAGATATTGTTTTGGATGTGTTCTGAGAAAATAAATTTGAAGAAATCAAAAGAAAAAAAACAAAAAAGCAAAAAAGAGCAAAACGAGATTTGACAAAGGAAAGCGTTATTAAGTATAACAATTTTATCATTTTTTTGTCTTTGTTTTTTTGTACGCAAGATATGCATTACGGTTATATTTATTTTTGCTTTTATAAAAAATCTTTTATTTTTTTAAATTTATTATTTTTCTATATTTTTTAAAACATGTGATGATTTTTAGGGGGTAGTTTATATTTTTTATATGTTTTTTCATTTTTTACCTCAATATTTTTTATAGTTTTGCAAAAAATATTACAATTATGACTATTTTCAGAAACGAAGCATTAAAAAATGCATTAACAAGAAATACTGATTTAAATCCACAAATCACTTCAAAGATCTCAGAAATTTTCGGAAGTGAAGTGTTTGGGATGGATGCATTGCGTGAGCAATTGCCACATGAAACATTCGAAAAAATTCAACTTACCATAGAATCTGGTCAGATAATCGACAGAAAAATAGCCGATCAGGTTGCTTCTGCAATGAAAACATGGGCAATGAATAAAGGTGCAACACACTACACACACTGGTTTCAACCTTTAAATGGAGCAACTGCAGAAAAACATGATGCTTTCTTCTCTCCTTCAGAAGGAAGTAGGTCAATAGAAAGATTCGAAGGAAAAAATCTCGTTCAGCAGGAACCAGATGCTTCAAGTTTTCCGAGTGGTGGAATTAGAAACACATTTGAAGCACGCGGATATTCTGCCTGGGATCCCACATCGCCTGCATTTATTATAAGTGGTACACTTTGTATTCCAACTGTTTTTATTTCATATACAGGCGAATCCTTAGATTACAAAACACCACTATTAAGAGCAATAAATTTTTTAGACAAAGCCGCTGTTGATGTTTGCCAATATTTTGATAAAAACATTACAAAAGTTTTTCCAACTCTTGGATGGGAACAGGAGTATTTTTTAATTGATGAAGCTTTATTTTTTGCCCGTCCCGATTTAGTTTTAACTGGTAGAAGCCTTTTTGGACATGCAGCAGCAAAAGATCAACAACTCGAAGATCATTATTTCGGCTCTATTCCTGAAAGAGTTACTGCTTACATGAAAGATTTTGAAATTGAAGCATGGAAACTGGGAATTCCAGTAAAAACAAGGCATAATGAAGTTGCACCTAATCAGTTTGAACTTGCCCCTGTATACGAAGAAGTAAATATTGCAATTGATCACAATCAATTAATTATGGACTTAATGGCAAGAATTGCACGTAAACATCATTTCAGAATTCTGCTTCACGAAAAACCTTTTGCAGGTGTAAATGGTTCGGGAAAACATAATAACTGGTCGTTAGCTACTAATACCGGAAAAAACTTATTGAGTCCGGGCAAAACTCCTAAAAACAATATGATGTTTTTAGCCATTTTTATTAATGTTATAAAAGCAGTATATGATCATGCTGATTTGTTACGAGCTGCTATTGCAACAGCCGGAAACGACCACAGGCTTGGTGCGAACGAAGCTCCACCTGCAATAATTTCAATTTTCATAGGTGAGCATCTTACTAAGGTGTTTAATGATATTGTTAATAAGGTGAAAGAAGATAAAATGACACCTGACGAAAAAACAGTGTTAAAATTAAATATTTGCAAAATTCCGCAAATAATAATGGATAATACGGACAGAAACCGTACTTCGCCATTTGCATTTACCGGCGACAAGTTTGAATTCAGAGCAGTGGGATCATCTGCAAATTGTTCTCCATCAATGATAGTACTAAATACAATTGTTGCAAATCAACTTATCATTTTTAAAGCAGATGTTGAAAAAATGATGCATGGAAATGACGACCAGAAAGATGAAGCCATTATTAAAGTTTTGAGAAATTATATTATTTCATCAAAAAATATTCTTTTTGAAGGAAACGGATACAGTGATGAATGGGTTAAAGAAGCCGAAAAGCGCGGTTTGTCAAATTTAAAAGAAACACCAAAAGCATTAAGTGCATATTTATCTAAAAAATCAAAAGATTTATTTGCAAAAACAGGTGTTTTTTCAATGCGCGAACTTGAAGCACGTTATCACATTAAACACGAGATGTACACTAAAATCATCCAGATTGAAGCTCGTGTAATGGGCGACTTAGCACTAAACCATATAATTCCAACTGCAATTAAATATCAGAATCTTTTATTAGAAAATGTTAGGGGACTTAAAGAAGTACTCACAGAGCAAGAATTTAAAAAGAAAGCATATTATCAATTAGAATTAATTAAAGAAATTTCTGATCATATAAACGGAATTCAGTCAGATGTTAGCAAAATGATTGAAGAACGAAAAAAAGTAAATCAAATTGAAGAAATTGACAAGAAATCAATGTTGTATTGTGATAAGGTAAAACCGTACTTTGAAACCATTCGCTACCACGCAGATAAACTTGAAACTCTTATTGACGATGAATTATGGCCATTACCTAAATACAGAGAATTGCTTTTTATTAAATAGCAATTATTAATTTTGTAAAATAATAATTAGCAAAATACCTATAAATTATGGCAAATAAAATAATGGATCCTATTGGAAAATTAATGGGTCTAAGATATAAATCGCATCCTTGGCACGGTGTTGAAATTGGTGAGAAATCTCCTGAATGTGTTACTTGTTTTATTGAAATGGTTTCTACAGATACGGTAAAATATGAAGTAGACAAAACCAGTGGATATCTTACTATTAATCGTCCGCAAAAATACTCAAATGTAGTTCCTGCTTTATATGGATTTCTTCCTCAAACTTATAGCGGAAAGTCAGTAGCTGAATTCTGTATGGAAAAATCGGGTAAAAAAGGAATTAAAGGAGATGGCGACCCAATAGACGTTTGCGTACTAACCGAAAAAACTATTACTCACGGAGATATTTTAGTACAAGCAATTCCAATTGGTGGATTTAGAATGATAGACGGAAATGAATCTGATGATAAAATTATTTGTGTATTAAGAAACGATGCTGTTTATGGTGACTATAAAGATATAACAGACTGCCCTGAACTGGTTCTTAATCGTTTAAAACACTATTTTTTAACTTATAAAGATTTACCCGGGCAAGAAGTAAAAGTTGAAATAACCCACACATTTGGAGTTAAAGAAGCACACGAAATAATTAAAAGATCTTGTGACGATTACAGAAAAAGATTTGAGAATCTTGAACTATTATTAAGAGAAGTTTAAACAAAAAAGTTTATTCATAAACTTTTAATTCTGTTTCTCCTTCTAATACTCTTAAGCCATTCATAGCTAAAGAACGCATTTCGTCTTCACCGGGATATACGCCAACTGTTGCAATATGTCCAACTTTTGATTTTACGTAATTAACAAATGTTCTGTTATAAGCTATTCCACCGGTAAGTAAGATTGCATCAACTTTTCCTTCTAATACAGCGCACATTGCTCCAATTTCTTTTGAAACCTGATAAGCCATTGCTTCCTGTATCATAATTGCATCTGTATCACCGGCATTTGCTTTTTGTTCAACTTCATAAGCGCTGTTAGTTCCAAGATAAGCAACAAAACCACCTTTACCTGTAATCATTTTTAGAATCTCTTTTTCCTTATATTGACCACTAAAGCAAAGTTTAACTAAATCTCCGGCTGGTAATGTTCCACTTCTTTCAGGAGAGAAAGGACCTTCACCATCAAGTGCCTGATTTACATCTATTACTCGTCCGTTTTTATGCGCACCAATACTAACTCCTCCACCAAGGTGTACAACGATTAAATTCATTTCTTCATAAATTCTTCCAATTGCTAAAGCATGCATTCTGGCAATAGCTTTCTGGTTTAATGCATGAAAGATCGAGAATCTTTGAAATTGCGGATGACCTGAAATTCTTGCAATTGGTTCAAGTTCATCTACAACTACAGGATCTGCAATAAACGCCTTGCAACCAGGTATTTGCTTTATCAAGTCGTCGGCAATTAATCCTCCTAAATTACTAGCATGTTGACCTTGAATACCGGCTTTTAAATCTTCTTTTAATCTTTCATTTACCTCATATACTCCAGATGGAATGGGTTTTACCAGTCCACCACGTGCTACAATTGCCTGAATTGAATTAATATCAATATGTGCAAAAATTAGTTCTTTAACAATAATATCTTTTCTGAATTCATACTGGTCACAAATTCTTTCAAACTTATCTAGCTCTTCACTAGTGTGTTTGATGTTTTTTAAAAACACAACATCATTCGAACTATACAAAGCAATTTTTGTTGAAGTAGAACCTGGATTAATTGTTAGAATAATTTTTTTGCTCATGACTTTAATAATAATTAATATTACAAAATTATTACAAATTTAACATATAAGTTCTGCCTTTAATCATGGTTTAACCATATAATCTTATGATAAAGCAAATTGTTTTCATTACTGCTACTATAATTTCATTTGGAATTTTAGGTTATTCGTTACTTCGAATTTATTCTTTTTTAAAGCTTACTAAAAACCATAAAAAAGGTCCATTAGGAAAAAGACTTTACAAAACAATTACTGTGGCAATTTTCCAAACAAAAATTTTAAGACGACCGGTTATTGGCTTACTTCATGCTCTTGTTTTCTGGGGATTTATTGTAATTCTTTTTGGAAGTGTTGAGATAATTATTGACGGCTTTACCGGCATAGAAAAATCACTTTCATCTTTTGACTTTATTTATCAGATTATTTCTATCTCGGGTGATGTTTTTTCATGGATAATTTTAATTGCAGTGTGCGTATTCTTTGTTAGAAGAGTATTTTTAACCGTAACAAGATTTGAAGGAATAGAAATGAAGCGCAGATCGCATTCTGATGCAAATTTTGCATTGTCCTTGATTTTTGTGTTAATGGTAACATTAATCTGGATGAATATTCTTTATTCGGCAATGAATCTTGAAGAAAGCAGAACACTTTATCCTATTAACGCATTATTCGGGCAGTTTTTCACATCCTTAGACCATACTATATTATTAAGAGCATATGAAATTAACTGGTGGACTCATATAGGGGTAATATTTCTTTTTATGAATATTTTGCCTTATTCCAAGCATTTTCATGTGTTTATGTCTATCCCTAATGTGTTTTTCAGTAGAATTGAACCATTAGGAAAATTGCCAAATATGGATAATATAACAAAGGAAGTAAAATTAATGATGGATCCAAACTTAGCATTTGCAGCACCAACCGAGCCAGTAAGCGAAATAGAAAGATTCGGAGTAAAAGATGTTGAAGATGTAACCTGGAAAAATTATTTAGATTCGCTAGCATGTACACAATGCGGAAGATGTACTGCTTCATGCCCTGCTAATATTACAGGAAAAATGCTTTCTCCAAGAAAAATCATGATTGATTTAAGAAAAAGAATGAATGAAAAAGCACCCCATATTTTAAAAGAAGGAAAAAATTATAACGATAACAAATCTTTACTTCGCGACTATATTACAACTGAAGAGCTTTGGGCTTGTACTACCTGTAATTCATGCGCACAGGAATGTCCTGTAAATATTAATCATCCTGAAATGATTGTTTTTATGAGACGATTCCTCGTAATGGAAGAATCTGCCGCTCCTACAGGACTTAATGTTATGTTTACCAATATTGAAAACAATGGAGCTCCTTGGCCATTTTCACCAGAAGACAGATTGTTATGGGCAAATGATTTAACAACAAATTAGTTTATTAGAATTTAATATAATATAAGAAATGAATATAGAAATTCCAGTAATGGCAGATGTAACTGCAAAAGGACAACAACCAGAATATTTGTTTTGGGTTGGCTGTGCCGGTGCATTTGACGACAGATATAAAAAAGTATCCAGAGCTTTTACAAAAATATTACATAACTTAAATGTAAGTTATGCTGTACTTGGAAAAGAGGAAACATGTACAGGTGATCCTGCCCGTCGTGCAGGAAATGAAATGCTTTACCAAATGCAAGCGTTAACCAATATCGGTACATTTACAAGATACAATGTAAAAAAGATTATTACTATTTGTCCACATTGTTATAATATTTTTAAAAATGACTACCCTGATTTGGGAGGAAATTACGAAGTAATTAATTACACTCAGTTTTTACAAGCATTTATTGAAAACGGAACACTAAAAATAACTTCTGATAAATTTGCCGAAAAATCCATTACATTTCATGATCCTTGTTATTTAGGAAGAGCAAACGGAGAATACACTGCTCCAAGAAAAGTACTTGAAGCTATACCATCTACTAAAGTTGAAATGAAAAGAAATAAAAGCTTTGCTCTTTGCTGTGGTGCTGGTGGCGGACAAATGTTTAAAGAAGCTGAAAAGGGAAATAAAGAAGTTTTTATTGAAAGAACCGAAGATGTTTTAGCAACAGGTGCGAATATAATTGCAACCTCATGTCCGTTTTGCATGGTAATGCTTACAGATGGTCTGAAATATAAAAACAAAGAAGAAGAAATTTTTAATTACGACATTGCCGAGCTTATTGTTATGGCAATGGGTTGGTAAAATCCTAAATACTGTCAGGACTTTCAACCTGTGCGAAAAAACAAATTGCTAAATTATTTTATAATAACTCACCAGCAAGATGAGAGTGAGTACACAATAAATCGGTATTACAAATACCGATGAATGTTTGCAATTTGATTAAATTATTAAATAGTTGTAGAAAGCAACTTCTCAAGATAATGAAATTCAACTCCATGAATATTCTTAATTCTTTCTATTTGTTTTAACATTTCATTATCAGGAATGCTTTTTTCGCTTTGCTTTACACCAACTATTAAAACATTTTTTGGAGTATGTTCTGTAGAAATAAATTCAAAAACCTTAGTTTTATATCCATATGCCTCCAGTATTAAAGCTCGTATTGCATCAGTTATTATTTCTGCCTGTCTTTCTTTTAAAATACCATACTGACTAATTAATTTTAAACCATCTGTCGGATTCATTTGTTTTCTAACCTGTTTATGACAACAAGGTGCACAAATAATTATTTTAGCATTTGATTTAATTCCTCTGAAAATAGCATCATCAGTAGCAGTATCACAGGCATGAAGCGCAATTAATAAATCGACTTTGCTTAATTCAATTTCTTTTATAGTTCCCGATTTAAAATGCAAATTGTTAAACTCAGCCTTTTTTGCAATAACATTGCAATCATCAACCAACTCTTCCCTTAGCTCAACGCCAATAATTTCAGGAGATTTATTTAAAGTATTAAGCAAATAATCATACAATGCAAATGTAAGGTAACCCTTACCAGCTCCCATATCAACTACACTTAAAGATTTATCCAGATTTGCATTTCTTAAAATTCCATCAATAATTTCAACATACTTATTTATCTGCCTGAATTTATCCTGCATGCTTGTTTTAACCTGCCAATCAGCAGTTGTTACGCCAAGCTCCCTTAAGTATATATTATTTTCTGCTACAATTATGCGATTTTTAATTTCATCGTGAGTTAGCTTTGGCTGCTCAATACTTGTTGGTGCCTTTTTTCTTATTGAAACAATATTGTTTTTATTAACTGATAAAAACCAGTCACTTTTTAATGTGTAAATATCTGCCTGAAAAAAATACGTTTCTAAAAGTTGTTCAATAATATTTCGGCTTTCAAAAACAGAATAATTCTTTGTAATATCTTTTGTAGGATATCTATATATAAATGATAATTTATATTCATCTTTAATTTTTACAAGTTTAGCAGTAACGGTATTTAAGTCATTTGTTTTAACCCGTTTATTCATTAACGCCAGTTTAACAAAGCTATTGTTTTCAATGCTTTCAATTAAAAATGCAATGAATAATTTTATATTATTTTCGTTCATGATATTGATGGGTTAGTAAATAAAATATATTAGAGTAAAGTATTATAACAAATAATAAGTAATAATTATTTTTTCTTTTTAAAGATTTTCCAGATAAAATATACTGGAATTCCCATACAAACTATTCCTAGTCCTGGCCATGTAAATTCAGGTTTGTAGATTAGCAAATCTACCATTAAGGCAATTGCGGCAATAATATAAACAGCAGGAAGAATTGGATATCCAAAAGCTTTGTATGGTCTTTCAGCATTTGGTTGTTTTTTTCGCAAAATATAAATTCCAACAATTGTAAGAACATAAAATATAAGTACAGCAAAAACAACATAATCCAATAGTTGTCCGTAGCTTCCCGAGAGGCAAAGTAGCGATGCCCAAATGCCTTGTATTACAAGAGCGGCAGCCGGAACACCTTTTGAATTTAGTTTGCCAGTTTTTTTGAAAAATAAATCATCCTGAGCCATACTGTAATAAACGCGTGAACCGGAAAGTATTAATCCATTATTGCAACCAAAAGTTGAAATCATAATAAATGCAGCCATAACAACAGCCCCAATTTCACCAAGTGGAATACTTAAAACCGAAGAACCTAATCTGTCATTTGTTGCAAACTGTATACCTTTTTCAAATACTGTTAATCCTTCGGGAGTTCCTCTTAATGGTAATAGTTGAATGTAAATATAATTCATTAGCATATATATACAGGTTACTATTAATGTCCCTAAAAATAAACTAAGAGGAATATTTCTTTTCGGATTAATAATTTCACTTCCGGTAAATGTTACATTATTCCATGCGTCAGAGGTGAAAATAGTACCAACCATTGCAGTTCCAATAGCAGTTAAAAGCAATAAACCTGTTAGTGGAGTTTCAACTCCATTCTTGTTTGACATTGCATCCCAGAAATATCCGCTATTAACGCTGGCAGCTGAGCTGTTGCCCATTAGAAGAAATCCAAAAACAATAAGCACTAAAATTACTATAACTTTAGTAGAGGTGAAAAAATTTTGTAATATTTTACCTTGTTTAACACCACGCATATTTATCCATGTAAGTATTGCGATAGATGAAATAGCAATAATATGAACAGTGTTAAATTTTAATGATCCAATCGTTAACCAGGTATTTTTTTCAGAAATCCAGGGAAAAAGCACACCTGAATATTTTGCAAATGCCATTGCAACAGCAGCAATAGTACCTGTTTGAATTACAAGAAAGAGTGTCCATCCATATAAAAATCCGAATAACGGATTATATGCTTCACGCAAATAAACATATTGTCCACCTGCTCTTGGCATCATTCCAGCAAGTTCTCCATAACTAAGTGCAGCAATAATTGTCATAACACCTGTTATAAGCCATGTAATCATTAACCAGCCAGGTGAACCTAAAGTACGGGCAACATCACAACTTACAATAAAAATTCCTGAGCCAATCATTGACCCGATAACTATTGCAGTAGAGTCGAATAAATTAAGACTCTTACGAAAGCCTACATTTGCGTCTTTGCCCATACGATAAAATTACTTTCTTAATTTACTTTTTCTGATTCCGTATGCAAAATAAATAATTAATCCAATAGCCATCCATGCCAATAACCTATACCAATTAGCAGGACCTAATCCAAATATCATAGCTCCACAGGCTAATACACCAAGAATTGGGACTATTGGAATTATTATTTTGGCTTGTTTAATTTTTAGATAAAATATCCCAGGAGTTTTAAATTTTCTTGGAATTTCGGGATTAGTTATTCTTAAAATCCATATACCTAAGCAAACTAATATAAAGGCAAACAGAGTTCCTATACTTGTCATATCTCCTACAATATCTTGTGGAACAAAAGAGGCAAATAATCCAACAAAAATTAAAAACAACCAATTTGATTTATATGGTGTTTTGTACTTTTTATGTACATCAGAAAATATTTTTGGCACTAATCCATCTTTACTCATAGAATAAAAGACACGTGACTGACCGTATAACATTACTAAAATTACTGAAGAAAATCCAGCTAAAATTGCAACTGTTATTAAAGTTGCAAGCCAACTAAATCCAGGCATATAAGTCTGAACAGCAAATGTAACCGAAGCCTCTTTTCCTACTGTTCTAAAATCCTCAACACTTGCTACACCAGTAAGAACATATGCAAATAAAATATAAAGAACTGTACAAATAGCTAATGAACCAAGAATTCCTATTGGCATATCGCGTTTGGGATTTTTTGTTTCCTGTGCTGCTGTCGAAACAGCATCAAAGCCTATAAAAGCAAAAAACACTACACCTGCAGCACCTAAAATTCCTAAAAATCCACCAAAGTTATGAGATATTCCCTGAGAATCGGTATACAATGTAGCTTCAGGAATAAAAGGAGTATGATTAATTGGGTTAATATAAGACCAACCGAAGCCGATAAACAAAACAACTATGGCGACTTTTACTATAACAATTATTGCATTAACAAATGACGATTCCCTTACCCCTCTTATTAATAAAACTGTAAGTAAAAACACAATTAACAGAGCGGGAATATTCATTATTCCATGAGTCCCCAATGTGCTTATTTCAAATGGAGAATGGCTCCATTCATATGGGACTCGCATATCAAAGTAGCCAAGTAATTTGTTTAAATATTCGCTCCATGCAATACTTACAGTTGCTGCTCCTAGTGCGTATTCGAGAACTAAATCCCAACCGATAATCCATGCAACCATTTCACCCATTGTTGTATATGAGTATGTATATGCACTACCAGCAACAGGAATCATGGATGCAAATTCTGCATAACAAAGTCCAGCTAAAAGACAACCAATGCCGGCTATAATAAATCCAATTGTAACTGCAGGGCCTGCATTATTTGCAGCTGCCGAGGCTGTTCTTACAAATAACCCAGCACCAATAATGGCTCCCACACCAAGTGCAATAAGAGCTGTTGCTGTAAGTGTTTTTTTAAGGCTATTCTCACTTTCGGTCTCTTTGAGCAGTTCGCCTATAGGTTTCCTTTTGAAAATTTTTGATGCCATAAGATTATTTGAGGTTTAAAACTCAAACTTATAGATTTTTTAGTTAAAAACAAAAATGATATATGGTTGGGTTAAAATATGTATTTTAAATACCAAAAAAGCAATTACCTACCACTCAAATATTGTCAGAGTAACAATTATTTTTTTCCAATAATAATATTTGCAGCTGCAACAGAAGATATTTCTCCAGATAAAACTTTTTGTTCCATCTCGTTTAATTTCAATTTAACCTCGGGCTGGTTTAAAAAATTCTCTTTAAGCCTTTCAAAAATAACTTCGTACATCCAGTATTTTGACTGAAAATTTCTTCTTATTTTAAAATGATCTGACTCCTTTACCTTATCAAAATATTGTTTTGTTAAATCCCACAACTCATATATCCCGTGATTTGTTATAGAAGAACATGTAACCACCTGTGGCATCCAACCCGAGTCTTTTGCAGGAAATAAATGTAATGCATTTCTATATTCGCTTACGGCAAGTTCTGCTTTTTTAATATTTGTTCCGTCGGCTTTGTTTATTGCAATAATATCCGCCATTTCCATTATACCCCGTTTTATTCCCTGTAATTCGTCGCCTGCACCTGCAAGCATAAGCAACAAAAACATATCTACCATATAATTAACAACAGTTTCTGATTGTCCTACACCTACGGTTTCAACAAATACAACATCGAAACCAGCAGCCTCGCATAAAATTATTGCTTCGCGTGTTTTTCGTGCAACACCACCAAGTGTCCCCGAAGAAGGACTTGGGCGAATAAATGCATTTGGGTCATTTGCCAGATCTTCCATTCGGGTTTTATCACCCAATATACTTCCTTTTGATCTTTCGCTACTTGGGTCGATTGCTAAAACAGCAAGTTTAAATCCTTGTTTTGTAAGTTGTTTTCCGAAAGCTTCAATAAAAGTACTTTTACCAACACCTGGCACTCCGGAAATACCTATTCTAATTGATTTTCCTGAATGCAGCAAACAGCTTTCAACAATTTCTCTTGACAAATCCTGATGTTCAGGCAGAGTGCTTTCTACCAGAGTAATTGCCTGGCTTAAAACAGTTCTGTTTCCATTTAGAATTTCATTTGTATAATCTTTTGCTAATAATTTATTTTTTCTTTTTTCACGAATATTCTTTACGCTTTCAGCATTAACACTCGAAGGTTGTTCTATACCTGAGTTTACATGCAATGCACTTTTGCGTTGAGATTCTTTCATTTTACTAGTCGCAATTAACCTGTTCGGGTTGAGTAATTACAGCTTTTGCAAATTTTCGACCTTCCTCTACAAGTATATTTCTTGTTTCGCCAAAAGGAAAAAACTTTATTGCAATTCCATCACGAATAACATTAAGCTTTAAACTTTTTAAAGAGGCATCAATAATTTTCACAGCTTCGCCACTCCATCCGTATGAACCAAAAGACATGGCAGGCTTACCACGTTCACGAATAGGATTTATCATCGAAAAAACTTTGTAAACAGGCAACATAATATTTTGGTTAAGAGTTGGTGAACCAACAATTAATCCATTACATTTTGTTAATTTAGCATCAATCTCGCCTAACGACATACTTTCAACATCAGCCAGGTCAACAGTAATAGTGCAATTTGTTTTCCTTATTCCTTCGGCAAAAGCTTCTGCCATCTCGCGCGTATAACCATATGCAGAAACAAAAGCAATTAACACATTTTTCTCATCGCCCTTTATTGAATCCAAATATTTTGATGATAATTCTGCAGCATAATCAACATATTTTTTCCAGTGTGAACGGAGAATAGGACCATGTCCTGTACATATTGTTTTTATGTCAAGAGGCTTAATTTTATCGATTGCCTTAAGCATAAATCTGCTATAAGGTTTAATTATAACGTCAAAATAATATTCGAATGCCTCATCGTAATTTGGAACAAGATCGTCAAACATTTGCTGATCGCAAAAATGTGCACCAAATGAATCACATGTAAATAAAAGTTTGTCTTCTTCCAGATATGTAAACATTGTATCGGGCCAATGTAAATTCGGAGTTGACATAAAACGTAGAGTTTTATTTCCAAGACTTAAAGTATCACCATCTTTTACTTGTAAGGATTTAAAAGGGACACCAATAATATCCTGTAAGTAACGAATTGCGTTTCCACTACCAACAACCGTTGCCTGAGGTGCAATCTGCAAAAGATGCCTTAAACAACCAGAATGATCGGGTTCGGTATGATTCATCACAATATAATCAATACTTTCAGGGGCAACCACTTTCTTTAGTTTTTCGAGATAAGTATCAAAATATTTTTCTTTGGCAGTCTCAACAATTACTTTTTTATCAGCATTAATAAAATATGAATTATAAGTTGTACCAAATTTGGTTTCCATCACTACATCAAAAGTAACAAGGTCTTTATCTAGAATTCCAATCCACTTTACATCGTTACTTACATCAAGAATTTTATCATCTTTCATAACTATAATATTGAATTTTAGCTGATTTCTGATTTATTTTAAATCCTAAATCTAATTTAATTTATTGGTGTAAATTTAAACATTTTTACGCATTAGTTAAAATGACTTTCATTTGGATTATAGTTATTGTTATTTCTCTGCTTTATACTTTAGTTATTGGCTATTTTTGTATAGGCTGGATTAAGTATAAAACATATAAAAATCAAACTGCTGATTTAAAACCTTTTGTTTCTATAATAATAGCTGCCAGAAACGAAGAAAAAAATATCCTAAATCTACTTAAAGCTTTATCGTTACAAACATATCGCAATTTTGAAATAATAATTATTGACGATCATTCTACTGATAAAACTGCAGAAATAATTCGGGAAAATAAATTTATTAATTGTTCACTTTTTACATTAAATAAAAATGAAATTGGTAAAAAAGTTGCCATTGCTACTGCAGTTAACCTTTCAAAAGGTGATTTGATACTTGCCACTGATGCAGATTGTATTCCGGAAGTAAAATGGGTAGAAACAATTGTTTCTTTTTATAATTCTGAACATGCAGATTTTATTATCGGACCAGTAAAACAAATTGCATCAAAAAACATTTTTCAGCAAATCTTTTCGCTGGATTTTCTAAGTTTACAGGCAGTCGGAGCCGGGGCGGCAGAGATGAACAATCCTTTTCTTTGTAATGGAGCTAATCTCGCATTTTCAAAAAAAACATGGATTAATATTTCCGAAGAAACTGGAAAAAAATATGCTTCGGGCGATGATGTTTTTTTTCTTCACAATGCCATAAATATTTTACCTAAAGATAAAATTCGTTTTATTTTTTCTGAAGATGCTATTGTTTCTACATCTCCTCCATCGGGAATTATTGCATTTTTTAATCAAAGAATTAGGTGGGCATCAAAAGCAAAAGGTTATAAAAATAGCACATCAGTAATAACTTCATTCTCTGTTTTATCAATAAATATTTTATTGACGTGTTTACTCATTTATTCTGCTTTTAACCACCATATAATTTACGCTTTTATTTTTCTTTTAGCAGTAAAGTCAATTATCGATTTTGCTATACTTTTCCTTGCTGCTAGTTTTTACAGGCAAAAATATTTACTATGGTTTTTTGTGCCATTACAGATGATTTATTATATGTATACTTCACTAATCTCAATACTTTCAATAGTCGTTAAATATAACTGGAAAGACAGAAATTGTAAATAACAACATATGAAACAATACAAATTTGAAGCTTTAATTATTAAGCACAAACAATTAGATTCAGGTTTTATTGAATTTCCCTATGATACAGAAAAAGAGTTTGGAAAAAAAGGACAAGTAAAAGTTAAAGCCTGGTTTGACGGATTTTTATATCGCGGTTCACTTGTTAAGATGGGTCATCATTGTCATTTAATCGGGCTAAATAAGGAGGTAAGAAAAGCTATAAACAAAAACCCGGGAGATATTATAAACGTTGTTATAGAAGAAGATAAAGACAAAAGAACGGTTGATATTCCTAATGATCTTATTCTTTTACTGAAAGAATTTCCTTTAGCTGAGGAAAAATTTAACAAAATGTCATACAGTCATAAAAAAGAATGGGTAATGTGGCTTAACGACGCAAAAAAAGAAGAAACCAGACTAAAAAGATTGCAAAAAATTATTGATAAGTTAATGGAATAAAATCAGAACCTTACTCCTATTCCCAAGTCAGGTCTTACGCCAGAAAAATCTACCATGTATAATGGACCAAAATAAAAAGATGAATTAGGTCTAACCTCCTCAATCGGAATGTTATACCCAACACCAAGCTGAATAAAAAATCTTTTATTCTTTGTTAAATTTATAAGGAGTCCGGTTTCAATAGTTAACCCGTTAATAACATTGGTTTTATATACCATAGTACCTATCTCATAAAATTTCATTGTACCAATAGATGCTGCCATATAAAACCATTTATAATTTGCCTGTAAGCCAAACTTCCAAAAAACTGACATTATTCCGTATCCCACACAACCGAAAATACCTGAAGATGCATTTTGACCTAAAAGTACTTTTAACCCACCAATGCCATGATTCTCACCAATACCTGGACTAATAGCAAAAATGTATTTTTTGGGTGGATTGCCAATAATACTATTTACTAACTCCTTATTGTCAATTTCCACATAATCAAAAATTTCAACTTTATAACCAGCAATACTATCTGTTGACAGAAAGTGAATTGTTTTATCTAATTTATACTTTAAATAATATTTACTAATTTGTGAAATATTACAATATATTGTATCGCCAGTACTCTTAACAATATAATCCTGAGAAAATGATGAAAAGGCAATACCAATAATTAAAAACAAAGTAAAAGTTAATCTCATATAATTTGTTTTAACAACGCGAAGGTATAAAAATAACTAATATACCAAACTGTTGTTAAACTAATATGAGTGCTTTAGTAAAATTTATATTGCGTATCGTTTATAAAGACTTTATTATCTTATAAGTATTAACACTTGTTTGAGTTTTTATCTTAATCAGATATATCCCTTCAGGCAAATTGTTAATACTAAGAATGGTTTCTTTATTTTGTAATTCTTCTACTAAACAAATATTTCCCATAACATCATACACATAAACAGAGACGCCATCACAAATATTATTATTCAAATTAATATTAAGCTCATTTTGCATAGGGTTTGGATAAACCTGAACAAACGGCAACAAATTATTTTCAGTAACACCTGTACTAGTACAAATCCAGTTATATAAGTTAGTCTTAACATAATTAATAACAGTATCCATATACAAAAGATAACTGCCTCCTGCATTGGGATCATAAGGAATGTGTGCCTGTCCTAAAAAAGTATGAAACGGGTTCTCTATTCCAACTGTATTTGTTCTTAGATTTATAGATGCACTTCCATCAACTTCAGTTATTGGAATTACCATAGAAATTACTGCAGAGCCGTAAGGAACTTCAGTATCCAAATTACCATGCATACTTATTAACGGAATATTACCAGAATTAATCCATGATGTATCTGCAATTGCCCCACAAAGATTAACAACATAGTTTACCTGACTTGAATAACCTGAGTTTCCGCTGTGTCCCTCAATTCCACCTAAACCCGTTGTGTCAATAACTGCCGGAATTTCTGAAAGCTGATCTAAATAAGCAACGTGCACAGCTGTTATTGCACCTGCTGAACTTCCTCCTGCAATTATCATATTCGGATCAATTTTATATGTGTTAGTTGTTGCAGCATCTTTTCTAAAAAACCTAATCGCTGCTTTGTAATCATGATAAGCACGCATTACAGCTAAAGAAAACTCTCTATTGGGATTTTGAAAAGCAAGTGTATAATTTATTCCAACCCTATAGTCAATTGCAGCTGTTACATAACCCATATGCGCAAATTTTAAACAAAGTTGCTGCATTGTCCACTCTGCTTTATCTTCCTGTAAAAAGCTTCCTTTAGGTGCAAAAATTATTAATGGACGCATTAATGCTGTATCGCCTGTAGGCTGATAAATATCCATATGCAAATCTGTTGCAACACCTGTATAAAGTAAATTGTTCCCATAAAGCACATCTGATGTAACGGTTACATCAAAAAGACTATCGTTGTATCTTGTACCATAACAATTGTATTGAGCATATGTTGTTAGACCAAAAACCGCAAACAGAATAAATAGCATTATTGTTTTCATAATTAAATAGTTTAATCGATTTAGTATACAAATATATTAAATTAAAAATCAAACTTCAATTATTACATTTATTTTTTTAAGTCAAAAACATGTACTTTTGAGCATAAAAAATAAAATTATGTTACTCCAAAAAGAATTTATATTAGCTGAAACAGCAAGAATTGCAAAAGAATCTGAAAAATTATCAAATATTGGAAATTTAAAAACCGTTTTCAGCCTTATTGATCTTACTACTTTAAATACAACAGATAACGACGCAAAAGTTCGCGATTTTTGTGAAAAAGTAAATAACTTTTCTGAAAATTTTTCTGATTTTCCGAACGTTGCAGCAATTTGTATTTATCCTTCCTTTGTTGGACTTGTTAGAAAAACACTTAAGGCAAAAAATGTAAATATTGCATCGGTTGTTGGAGGATTCCCTTCTTCACAAACATTCATTTCAATAAAATTATCAGAAACTAGCATTGCTGTTGAAAAAGGTGCAGATGAAGTAGATATGGTAATTTCGGTTGGAAAATTTTTAGAAAAAGATTACCAATCAGTTGCAAACGAAGTTACATTAATAAAAGCAGCAGCCGGAAAAGCTCACGTAAAAGTTATACTTGAAACCGGAGCACTTTCCTCATTTGATGAAATTTATCTTGCAAGTATGTTGTCAATGGAAGCTGGTGCAGACTTTATTAAAACTTCCACTGGAAAAATGGAACCTGCTGCAACTCCAGAAGCAGTTTTAGTTATGGTTACTGCCATTAAAGACTATTTTGAAAAAACCGGAAGAATGGTTGGGATAAAACCTGCCGGTGGAGTAGTAACTCCAGAACAAGCACTTGTTTATTTTGCAATTGTAAAAGAAGTTTTAGGTGATAAATGGCTAACCCCTGAATGGTTCAGATTAGGTGCTAGCAGATTAGCCAATAATTTACTTTCAAAAATTAAAGAATTTGAAACAGGTGATAAAAAAGAAATAAATTATTTTTAATCTGTTCTTTTCAACTATTGAAGCAAGCATCAACTTAAGATAATACAAATAATTGCATTATTCAGCAATTTTTCACCTAATCTAATCCCTTTCAAAAGAGCCAATTTTTAAATTTACAAAAAGACCAGCTCCGTTAAAATCATTATTTGTATACCCGTAAAGTTTTAAACCTGAAACCATTTGGTAATGTACGCCCACGCCTAAACTTAAAAATTTTAACGGACGATAATCAATTTCAAAAGTACCGTTAAAAAGAAAAAAGTCATCATACAAATCTTTAATTCTTGTTTTGGTTTTATCGCTTAATGAGATGCTTCCACCACCTGTCCAAAGCATAATAACAGGATGAATTTTTTTTGAAGGCATAAACATATAACCAAAAACCAATCCCCCACCACCAAGATCCAACTCTAAATCTCTTTCCATCAGTTTTGTTTTTTCATTGTATGCACTATCAACTCTAAAAAAGGATGTCATCGCTTTTCCAAATCCACCAATGATTACATTTTCAGACACAAATACTCCACCCATACCACCAATATAATTTGTCTGCTTTACCATTGATGTTGTTTCAAAAAAAGGTGCAAGAAAAACCGAAAGTCCTAGACTATCTTCAGCTTCAGTATTTTCTTCCTGCGAAAATAAGGTTGAACAAAAAAGCATCAAAAGTGATAAAACAAGTAGTCGTTTCATATGTTTATTTTTTGAATAATAAAATAATCTTCAAATATCGTAAACTTTGCATAAATTTATGATATTTTGTATATTTCGGAAATTTTTTAAAATTGTTAGTCCTCAGACAATTAAAAAAAACATTAAAAATAATGACTTTTTTTTTAGTTTGCAGGCAACCAAATGTACTAGTTAATTGACTTATATATATAAAATCAAAAATATAAATACCTTAAATATGAAAACTCCATTTTTATTTTTTGCAATCGCAGTATTGTTTCTTTTTTCGGGAAATAGCATTATTGCCCAAAATATTGGACTAACTGCAAAAATATCAAAAACTGAAGGCAGTATTTTTACTTCAAACAACAACGGAAAACATTTGCTTTCTTTTGAAATTTCGGGAATAGAAAACCAAAAACATGCTGATAATCTGATTAAATTCATAAGAGGTTATCGTGGTGTTGAGGAATTTAACATGATCCCCATTGCAGGAACCAGCAATTGGCAGGCTAGTGGAATTTTTTATGAATTTTCAGATATCCCATATTTTAAAAATATGTTTAAACTAATGAAGGTATCACAGCTAGTTATTGATAACGTTAACTCCGACGTTGATAATTTAAATTAATAATGAATATGAAAACTATAATTAAGCTCTGTTCAATAGCTCTTATTTGTTCATTATTTTGCTCTGTTCAAAGTTTTGGACAATTAGCAGTTGCTGGAGGTATGACTCCTAATAACCTTGTTCAGACTGTGCTTGTAGGTAATGGAGTTACTGTAACAAATGTTACAGCAACTGGTCCTACAAACTGCTTAGGATCATTTTCTAATGGAAATACTACAAATTTAGGTTTAACAAGTGGGGTAATAATGTCAACAGGCGGATTTGCAAATGTGCCTAATGCAAACGGATATTTTTTGAGTAACTCATTAAGTGGTGCAGGCGACCCCTTGCTTGCTGCACTTTCAGGTGGTTTTACTTCTTATGATGCAGTTGTATTGGAATTCGATTTTATTCCTCTTTCAAATGTTGTAAATTTTAGATATGTATTTGGTTCTGAAGAATACCCAGAATATGTTTGTTCAAACTTTAATGATGCATTCGGATTTTTTGTTTCAGGTCCTAATCCGTTAGGGGGAACTTATACAAATCAAAATATTGCTATAATACCAGGAACTACACTTCCTGTAACAATTAACTCTGTAAATAGTGGATTTCCCGGATCTTATGGAACCACTACGGGCTGTACTTCACTTTCATATAACGTGTATTATGTTAACAATACAGGATCTACTATTTGCTTTGATGGATTTACAACACCTCTTACAGCTACAGTAAACGTTGTACCTTGTCAACAATACCATATAAAACTTGCTATTAGTGACATTGGCGATGGTGCTTACGACTCAGGAGTTTTTCTTGAAGCAAACAGTTTTCAGGCAGACGCAATTGGTTTAGGTGCTTATTACACAAACCCTGCATTAGGTTTAAGTGCAATTGAAGGTTGTACCGATGGAATTATTAGCTTTACACTAGATCATCCAGCAACAACTCCAATAGTTGTAAACTATACTATTGGCGGAACTGCAATACCTGGCACTGATTACACTACAATACCAACTTCAGTGACAATTCCTGCCGGTTCAGATTCTGTTGGAATTATTATTAATTCCATTATGGATGGATTAACCGAGGGAACTGAAACTGTAGTACTTCATGTTCAAACATCACCATGTGGAACCGAAGATATTACATTAAATATTATTGATAACACTCCCGTTCAGGCAACAGTCACGTCAGATCAGACTATTTGCGATGGGGCGCAACCAGTAAACTTTAGTGTCGCGGCCTCGGGAGGTATTGCACCATTAACATTAGCATGGAGTGGAGGTTTACCAAGCAATTCGAATATTACAATAAGTCCACCTGTTGGAACTCATTCATATACTGTTACAGCAACAGACGCATGCGGAGCTACCGTGACAGATGGTATTAATATTACGGTAAACGCAACACCAACTTCTAATTTTACACTCTCTACACCAATTTGTGCTGGTGAAGCTGCAACTATAAATTATCTTGGAACTGGTGGTTCAGTTTTCCCATGGAATTTTGGCGGAGGAACAATTTTATCTGGAACTGCTGGAACAGCTGGTCCATTTACAATTACCTGGTATGCTGCCGGAACATATATGGTCTCTTTGCAAACAGTTGCTGCAAATGGATGCCCAGGTGATACAATACAACAGTTTATACAGGTACTAGGTGCAGGAACTCCCAATTGCTGCGTTATTCCAACACCTGATGCTGGTCCAAATTTATCATTCTGCGGTCTTTCAGGTCAATTTCAGGCAGTAGATCCCGACAATCCAAGTTATACAGGTACATGGACACAATTAACAGGTCCAGGTATTTCGACTTACGGAGGAGGAAACAATCATCTTACATATTCTGAAGTAAACGTAACACAACCCGGAACATATACCTATCAATGGAATGAGGTTAACGGACCTTGTGATTCTTTGGATGTTGTTACTTTAACATTTATTCAGGATCCGGTTGCTCATGGCGGAACAGATACTGCTGTATGTGGACTTAATTATACAATGATAGCACAAATGAGTACTCCGGGTACAGGATCATGGGCTGGCGCAGGTGTAATAACTCCTTCAAGTCCCGGATCATCTGTAATAGCTCCAGGATATGGTACATTCCAATATATCTGGACAGAAACAAATACAGGATGTGTTAGTAAAGACACAATTAACATAGAGTTTATGCAGGTTCCGGTTGCAGATGCAGGACCTGATGCTACTGCATGTGGTAACAGATACACTTTATCTGCAGATAGTACTTACTCTGGATATTGGACTGGTCCATTGGGTGTTATATACATTGATGGTTTCGATCATGCTGAAACAGGTATTGTTATACCAAGCTATTCGGGAACAACATATTCTACCTCATTTACCTGGCATGCACTAAATGGAAACTGTACCGATACGGATCCTGTAAGTGTTACATTTACCCGCCCCCCTCATGCCGAGGCCGGACCTCCTCAAGATGTTTGCGGTACAATTGCAATAATGAACCCGGATACTATTGGTAGCGGAATAGTAAATGCATATTGGACATCATTACCAACTGGTCCTGTTATTACAGCCGGACTTCCACCAACACCATATAATGCAACAGCTGATGTTTCGTTAATGGGAAATTCTGCATACCATTTTTCAGTTGGTGAGTATTATTTGGTTTTTATTGCTCAAAATGGAATCGGATGCTCAGGTAGCGATACTGTAAGGATTACTTATTATGATGTTCCGGTAACTTATGCTGGAAAAGACACCTCAATTTGTGGCAAGGCATATGATTTAGAAGCAAATTGGAGTATTGATAATCCGGTTGGTATCTGGTCAACTATCTCAGGTCCTGTAGGTGGCTCTGCTAATTTTGTATCACCTAACGATCCATTATCAGATGTAACAGTTACTGAATACGGAACTTATCAGTTTGTATGGAAAGAATCTAATGCAGCACATACAGTTTGTTCTGATAGAGACACCGTAAGTGTTGAATTTAAAATTGTTCCAATGCCAGATGCTGGTCTTGACTTCTCTGTATGCGGAAGATTTGCAAATATTCATGCAACAACAAGTGTAGCAAATGGTACATGGAGCGGTCCTTCCGGAATAGCATATTATAATGGCGATAATGGAACATACACACCAGCTTATCAGGACTCTGCTAATTCTTGGATTCGCTGGCCTTCTGAAAATGACACCATAACAATGTATTGGTTTGAGAATAACGGTGTATGTACAGGATACGATTCTGTTAATGTTTATTTTAGCAGTATTCAGACAGCTGAACACTTGGTAGATCCTGCTGATTCGGTAGTTTGCGGACCAGTGTATACATTGTTAAACGCACAACAACCTGCATACGGCAGTGGTTATTGGATGGATACAGTTATGTTAACAACGTTTACGCCATCACCTACAAACCCAAGTCCGATTGCATCAATCGATACCGGTGGTGTTGATTATTACGGATATCATCATTTTTACTGGATTACAGTAAATGGTATTTGTCGTGATACTTCTGAAGTGGTTCCTGTTAAATTTATTGAAATGCCTGTTGCCAATGCAGGACCAAATTACTGGTCGGGATTATTTGGTAACAATCATCGCATAAAAACAGATACAGTTTGCGGATTGAATTACGAAATGGGTGCTGTTCCTTCAATAGGAGATGGACACTGGTATTCGCTTGATCCTACAAATGTGCATTTCCATAATTCTACCGGACCACAACAAACTACAATATATAACGATAGCTTGTATATTACAGGAACAAGTTATACAGTGTTTAATGCAACTGGTCCAAAATACAGAGAATTTATATGGCAGGAAAATCATGAAGGTTGCGTAAACAGTGATACTTTAAGATTGTATTTTGCTCCACATCCAAGTGGTACATTTACTACAACAATGCCAGCATGTCGTCATGATAGTTCTATGATAATAGCAAACACATGGCCGCTACCTGGTCACGTTGATTATATGATAACAAATTACGAATGGGTATATACAAACGGTAGTTTATCACCAGTTATATTGAATACAACTGTTTCGGATACAATTTATGTAAGCTGGTCAACAGGTGAACAACATAATGTTACACTTATAACAACTAATACCTGGGGTTGTCGTAGCGGTATTGTTACCAATCAGGTAGTAGAGCCTGCACCATTTAATCCTTCGTATGATTTAACAAATGCACATTGTATGGAATGTAACGGAGAAATTTTGCTAAGTACTGCAAATGGAGCTCAGACAAATTACTATACTTTTAACTGGACAGACACTGCATTTATTAATCCATCTGCTTTATTACAAACTCAGTTGT